>JASJAN010000036.1 GCA_030066985.1 Desulfobacterales bacterium | reverse complement strand
AAAAGATCCGCTTTGAGATCCATGGGCACAGAGCGGAAGATGCGGTTATCCATCAAGCGCGGTTGCGCCTTAATGATGGGCTCAAAATCCATCTGGGCGAGAATGTCTTTTGCCGGATCCACCCCGGGAGCGATTTCGATTAGCGTCATGCCTTCATCAGTTAGGGCAAATACGCAGCGCTCGGTAATGTAAAGCACGGGTTGCTTTTTTTCGAGGGCATATCTGCCGCTGAAGGTAACATGCTCCACCTGATCAATAAATTTTTTGACTTTACCCTCCTGAATAATCTTAAGGGTATCATTTTCAATGGACACCTTCAGACCTGCCGCGGTAAAAGTGCCTACAAAAATGACTTTTTTGGCATTCTGACTGATATTGATAAAACCGCCGGCCCCGGCCAATTTGGGGCCAAATTTGCTGACATTTAAATTTCCCGCTTTATCGGCCTGGGCCAGGCCTAAGAACGCCATATCGAGTCCGCCGCCGTCATAAAAATCAAATTGATTGGGCTGGTCAATCACCGCTTCGGTATTGGTAGCGGCACCAAAGTTCAAACCACCGGCTGGAATGCCGCCGATTACGCCCGGTTCGGCAGTCAGCGTAATGTAGTCCAGGATCTTTTCTTCATTGGCAATATTAGCCACACCTTCAGGCATGCCGATGCCCAAATTGACGACGCTGTTGGCTTTCAGTTCAAAGGCAGCTCTTCGGGCGATAATTTTGCGAGGATTCATTTCCATGGGGTCGATGGATTGCATCGGAACTTTATGCTCACAGCTAAAAGACGGGTTGTACACTTCGGCAAAGGTCTGCCAGTGGTTTTCGGGGCGTGAGACCACCACGCAATCGACCATGATACCGGGGATCTTGACTTGCCTGGCATTCAAGGTCCCCCGATCCGCAATACGCTCGACCTGCACAATCACAAAGCCATTGGAATTTTGTGCCGCCGTGGCAATTGCCAGAGACTCCAACGTGAGGGCCTCTTTTTCCATGGTAATATTTCCATCGGTATCGGCGGTGGTTCCGCGCAGCAGGGCGACATTGATGGGCAGGGTTTTGTAAGCCAGGTATTCATTCCCATCAAACTCCATAAGTTCAACGATGTCATCGGTGGTCATCGAATTAATTTTACCGCCGCCGTTTCGCGGATCAACAAATGTGCCCAAACCAACGGTGGTGATGGTACGGGGTTTATGGGCGGCAATATCGCGATACATATGCGAAATCACCCCCTGGGGCAGATTATAGGCCACAATTTTATTGTCGATCGCCAGTTTCTGCAGCTTGGGCACCAGGCCCCAATGGCCGCCAATCACCCGTTTAACCAGACCTTCATGACCGAAATGATTCAACCCCCTTTCAACCCCATCTCCCTGTCCGGCCGCATAGAGCAGCGTCAGGTTTTGGGGCTTCCCGTTGCCCAGAAAATAGGTTTCAAGCGCGATTGCAAGCTCCTCTGCGAATCCGATCCCGACAAATCCCCCGGTCGCGACTGTATCCCCATCCCGAATGAGACGCACGGCCTCTTCAGCTGACACGACTTTTCCCTTTTTGGCACGCGCCCCGGGCGCTTGCGAGAGGAGTGGATGCGCAAATTCAGTTTTTGGATCTGTCTTTTCCTGTTTCATTTGGCACCTCCTTGACCAAAATGATATTGTAAAAATGAAATGTAATGCTACCCCAATCCCTAATCATTTCGATGAACGGTCAAATCGGTCTTTTTAGGCTGATCACATTCGGGGTATGAAAAGGGAGGACCGCAGATTGCACGGCGCTCACTTCAATTCGCATTGCAAAATTAGTGCCTTTAATCGGGTATGGATACAATTTTAGAAAAGACCGGAATCGCAGATAAACCTGAAAAACTCTTTAAATTGCGGTAGCTACTTACCGTAAATGGGTTTTGAAAAACGCAAGGGTCTTTTCCCAGGAATCCCGATGCGCCTTGTGGTTATACTTATCGCCTGGCCAGATAAACGAATGATTGACACTGGGATAGAGAATATGGCGGTGATCGACGCCGTATGCTTTACAAGCAGTATCTAATTCAATGGTGTTGGCAACCGAAACGACAGTATCGATTTTTCCATGAAATGATAAAACCGGACAGGTTATGTGGCGAACAAAATCCAGTGGCTCATATTGATTCAATGGCAAATGTCCAAATTCTTCCAGGCCACCCTGCCAAGCCGTCAACCCGAAATAGTTAACGACCGCTTTAACCTGGGGAATCATGGATGCCATGATAAGCGCCAGCCCGCCGCCCCGGCTAAAGCCGATCATGCCCAATTTGTCCACATCGACCGACGGCAATTGCAGTAAAAAATCAACTACCGAGACAACATCATCAGCGCGCAGCTCTTTCCAATGTAAACGCGCGGATTCACCGCCAAACCAGGACAATGCCACAGCTGCAAAACCCTCGTTGGCCAGTCGCATGGCTATTTCCCCATGGTTGGGTTTAAAGCCGTCGCTCCCATGCAATACCACTACGACCGCGCTGTCTGATCGATGCTCGGGCAGACATAAAATGCCGGGAACGATTATGTCCCCGGCAGGATAAGAAATCGGTTTTTGTAATATGCCCATTTATCTCCCGGTATACATCTTTTCCTGAATATGGCGGACAGCAAAGTTAAACTCACCGCCGAGGGTGATGGCCGCCGCCGCAGCAGCGTATTCTTTGGCGCTTTGAATACCGGCCATTTTTAAAGCTTCTCTGGCCATTGGTGATATAATGCCTTCCGGGCTTGAGGTAATGCCCACTTCAACATTGGGCAGCTCTACACCAAAGACTAAATCGGTTCCCCGTATATAGGCGTAAACCTTTTGATAACAGGAAACCAGATACGGTCTGGGATTATTTTTCATGGTTCGATAAAAAGCAGGGATAATTTCTCCCCCCATGCCGGTATAAGCAGGCCATCCAATTTCTTCCAAGACCCCCTGTCGATCGAGCTCGATGTAAGACAGAAAATCTTCGACCGGGCGCTTGATCATTTTTTCAAACTTTTTAAGCGGAATATGTTGTTGGGCAGAAACGTATCGGCCGCGTCGGTTTCGTGGCGAAGGCTTGAGATCACCGTCTCTGCCCATGGCCACCACCGATATCCGGCATTTGATGTTTTGACGCTCAAACAGGTCGTCGATTAGATTTTTCGCCAATCCGACTGCATGGGATGTCTGGCCATGGCCGCGGTGATCGGCAAAACGGGTATAAAAACAACAATGCAATATACGATCTGCATGATGCTGTTTGTTTAAAAAATCAACATCGAATACCTCGCCGTTCCATTCGGCCAGCTGCGCCTGGGTCATTTGATCGATAATATCCGCAAGATTGGCTTTAATCAGTGCCTGGGCTTTTTCGCGCTCACCTTCGGTATCAAAAACAAATGCTAAATTCCTGGCCGCCTGGCCCCAGTCCGACACTTTCACCTCGACCGGCCCGTATTTATTGATTTTGAAGCATCCGACACTGATACCCAGGTGCCCGACACCCGGGCCCCAGCACAGAATATTTTGAAAGGTCTTTTCAACATCACCACAAACGGTAACTTCCCCGGCATAGCTATAATAATCCTCCACCCCGCCGATATAATTGTTGACCAGGGGTTTGTGACGCTCTTTTTCCGGCAACGCTTCAAGCGGCGTGGCACATAAGCCGCATCGCACATAGGTATCATCTGCTGCCAGCGTCCAGAGTGTGCCGTCTTTGGGACAGCGGTAACCCGTATGATACGGATTCTCCGGCAGCTCGATATGATAAAACGGTTGACCGCATTTTTCCTCGACAAAGGCGCGCCGCGCCTTTACGCCCACCAAAATATTCTCAGGTGTTGCAAATCCCATTTTAGCCGCCTGATCCTCGGCCTTCCAGGGAGGGATTTCTGCTTTAATCAAGGCATCTTTTATCTGCTGAATGGCATCATCCGATTTCATTGCTTCCTCCTCTTGGGTGGACTAACAACGGCCTCTCCATCTAAAATTTTGGTTCCATCCTGATTGACACAAACCGTTTTTAAGCGCACACGGTTTTTTTCGGTGATCATTTCGATGATCTCAACACGCGCGGTGACCGTATCCCCAATCCGCACAGGCGTCTGAAAATTAAGGCTCTGTTGCAAGTAAATGGTTCCCGGACCTGGCAATTTCGTGCCCAAAAGGGCAGATATCAGACCGGCGGCAAGCATCCCATGGGCAATGCGGGTTTTGAAAAACGTCTTTTCCGCATATTCCTCATTGATATGCGCAGGATTGAAATCTCCGCTTATGCCGGCATACAGATAGACATCTGATTCAGAAATCGTTTTGCCAAACTCTGCCGTTTCACCGACCTTTAGCGCTTCAATCGTTTTACCTATCATTTATGTCTCCTTTTTTTAAATTAGCATCATAAACAACAAAGACCCGGGTAATCAAGCTCAGTTTTCAGATCACCGCATAATTGCGGATTGCCCTCAATTGCGGCCAAAGCTCCGCCCGGTTTGCCAAGGCCATATTGAAAATCAAACCTGCCAGCCGCGCCGACTAGTCCCGGCGCAGCTCGAAGAGCGAAGTCGGAAGCTTTTCAAGCCACGGCGGGAACCTTTGAACATTGACAACCCTGAGTGTATCAGATAGGATTTGTCGATTTTCATCTGGATTAGGATCGGGGAATAGGCATGATTATCGGATTAGATGTCGGGGGTACACATACCGATGTGGTCCTTATCGGAGATAAAGGCCTTGAAAAGCAGGTCAAAGTTCCCACCGACACTAACGATCTGTTCAACTCGGTTCTAACCGGAATCAACACCATCACCGCTGATATCAATCTGCAAAACATCAACCGGATAGTCCTCAGCACAACCTTAACAACCAATGCTATTGTCCAGAAAAAGATTTCGCCGGTGGGCATGATTGTCTCCGGTGGCCCTGGAATACATCCTGAGTATTTTAAAACCAATTCGCATTATCATCCGGTTTCGGGTTCCATCGACCACCGCGGTCGTGAAATACAGCCACTCGATCCAAAAGAAATACAACAGGTGGCTGACCAGTTCAGCGCAGAAGGCATCCAAACTGCCGGTGTCATCGGAAAATTTTCGATTCGCAATCCCGACCATGAATTACAAATTGCTGACATCCTGAAAAATTCTTGTGAAAAAATTTTCCTGGGGCATCAAATTTCCGGCCGGCTAAATTTTTCTCGAAGAATTGCAACAACTTATCTGAATGCTGCGGTTTATCCCATCCACAAAGATTTTTATGTGTCCATTCAAAAGTCTCTTGAATCCAAGGGTCTTTCTCTGCCGATTCGTATCCTCAAGGGTGACGGCGGCAACATAAATTTTAACGCATCGATCGATTTCCCCGGCCAGACCATTCTTTCGGGGCCGGCTGCCAGTGCTATGGGCGCTATGGCCTTTGGTGCTGAAAATGAAGACACGCTGATATTGGATATTGGCGGCACGACAACCGATATGGCCCTGTTGATCCAGGGGGCGCCGGTGTTAAATCCGGTGGGCATCGAACTGGCCGATTACCACACACTTATCCGCGCACTCGATACGCGTTCCATCGGTCTGGGCGGTGACAGCAGTGTAAAGTTAAATCACGATGGACTGCAAATCGGACCCGAACGCCGGGGTGCGGCAATGGCTTACGGCGGTCCCGCACCAACACCCACAGATGCATTGATTGTGCTGGGAAAGATCACAGATGGGGATCGAGAAAAATCGGTCAATGGCTTTGCACCGATGGCCAAAAAGCGAAATCAACCGATCGATGCGCTGGCTGAGGATGTTTTTGACCTGGCCTGCAAAACGATACTCACTGAGGCTCAGGCGTTTATTGAGCACATCAACAGCAAACCAGTTTATACGGTTCATGAGCTAATGGAGGGATACCGGGTAAAGCCCGCGGCGATTATGGTGCTAGGCGGTCCAGCCCCGTATTTTGCTGAACATTTACAAAAATTGACCGATGCCCAGGTACGGGTCGTTCCGAAATGGGAGGTCGCCAATGCCATCGGTGCGGCCCTGGCCCGCACCACCTGTGAAGTCTCCGTCTTTGCAGATACGGAAAGACAAATTGTTGCCGCACCGAAAGAAAATTACCGCCAGCGAATTGACAAAAGTTTTGACCGCAAGGATGCCATCGACACTGCGCTGGCTTTGCTCAAACAAAAAGGGATTGATCGCGGGGCAAACCCGGATTATCTGGAAACGGAAATTACGCAAGAGATGGAATTCAATATGGTGCGTGGTTTCAACACCACCGGGAAGAACATCCGGGTTAAGGCGCAGATCAAACCCGGACTGATTCAGGGATACGATCATATACTTCGCAAGCTACCTGCGAATTAAACGTCGTAGGTTTTCATAAATTTGATGGTGCTAAATTTCTGGCAAACGGTTCACGGCATAAGGCACAAGGCAAAAATGAGTAAAACGATACGATCTAACCCTGCGCCTTGGGCCGTGAGCCTTGCGCCTGAGAAAGAAAACAACTTACATTTAAAAAAGCAGCATGTGTTTTAAAATCGGATTCATATGTTAAAAGCAAAACATAAAACCGGTCTGGTATTCTTCCCGGCCTTTGACTGGGCCATCAGCCCTACGCATCCGGAACGCGAAGAGCGGCTCCTGTATACCCAGGATCAAATCTTCGAAGAGGGTCTTTTCGATATTGCGGGCATTACAGAACTCAAGCCCGAACCGGTCAGCCTGAACGATATCCAGCGTGTCCATTTCTGTGTCCCGGATGTATCACGGGTAACGACCGAATCGCATTTTATCAGTGCCGGGGGCGCTAAAACCATTGGAATGGCGGTGATGGACAAAAAAATCCAGCGCGGATTCGCACTGGTGAGACCACCCGGTCATCATGCCATGCGTGTTGTCCATGGTGCACGCGGATTTTGCAACATCAACATTGAAGCCGTCATGATCGAATATCTCAGAGCGGCCTACCCGGTGGCCAAGGTGGCCATCGTCGACACCGATTGCCATCATGGCGACGGAACGCAGGATATTTACTGGCACGATCCCAACACCCTGTTTATTTCCATTCACCAGGACGGTCGCACTTTATACCCCGGATCCGGATTTTTGACTGAGCTCGGGGGACCGAATGCCATTGGAACCACCGTTAATATCCCATTGCCACCGCATACTTCCGAAGATGGATTTCTGTATGCCATCAAGGAGGTGGTGTTGCCCATTCTGGAAGATTTTAAGCCTGACATCGTTATTAATTCCGCCGGTCAGGACAATCATTACACGGATCCGATCACCAATATGAATTTTTCGGCCCAAGGATACGCCGAACTAACCGCACTTTTAAAACCGGATATCGCCGTTTTGGAAGGCGGCTATTCCATCGAGGGTGCCCTGCCGTATGTGAATGTGGGCATTATTTTGGCCATGGCCGGGCTGGATTACAGTCACGTCAGAGAACCCGACTATGACGCCGCTAAAATCCGTCAGAGCCCTGATGTCAGCGAATCCATTAAACAGGTCGCTGATACGATTTTGAGCTATTGGCAACAGCGTCAACATATCCAAACGCAGGTTCAATCAAAAGCCAACATCTTTGAACGCCAGCGCCAGATTTTTTATGATACCGATGGGATAACAGAAACCCAAACCGAGCAGGTTAAAACCTGTACCGAATGCGGCGGTGTCTGGCAGATTGACTCGGCCTCGGATCGGGGCCAGCACATATTGGCTGTTCATATTCCGTTTTTTGCTTGTTCGGATTGCCAAGATATGGGATATCGCTGGTATGAGGAAGCTGAATTGGATCGCTTCGACTTCAAATTTTTACAGGATCGCAGCACAGATAAATACAATGTTCACGGCAAACAATAACTGATGGTATTGACGACATTATGGCTAAACCGCTAATTGAAAACGATCGTTTCAACAAAAAGAAAGACCGCGATCAAGCTGAACAGACTGCTGACGACATCAGCCGTCTCGCAGAGCAATACCGCCATGATGCCGTTCGGTTTCGGACTGTGTTCGAGGACGCACCTCTGGGCATTGTGATTGCAAATCCACAGGGCTATATCCTGGAAGCCAACCACGCTTTTTTTCAGATGCTGGGATATGAACAAGATAAGATCAAAAAGATGACCTTTGTCGATATTACCTACCCGGGCGACCGTCAGGAAACCATTGATCTGAGCAACGCCGTCAGACAAGGCCGCATCGCATCCTACCAGACCGAAAAACGCTATTTGAAGAGCGATGGTCAGATTCTATGGGCCATTGTGAGGGCTTCAGCCGTCAAAGATCAGGACGGCAACATTCAATATTGGTTGGGCATTATGGAAGATATTTCCGAGCGTAAATCAGCCCAGGAAGCCTTAATGGAATCTGAGAAGCAATATCGCAACATTCTGGACAGCATCGAAGAAGGCTATTTTGAAGTCAATCTCAAAGGGGATTTTACTTTTTTTAATAATCGCGTGTGTCGGATAATCGGATATGAGCATGATGCCTTAATGGGGATGAACAATCGCCAATACACATCACCGGAAACCGCTCGTAAAATGTATCGAACCTTTAACCGGGTCTATCGTACCGGAGAAGCGGTAAAAATTACTAAATATGAAATCATTTCCAAAAATGGCGCCAAAAAGACGTTGGAATTATCGGCTTCGCTGATGCGTGATGCCGAAGACCAACCGATCGGATTTCGCGGCATCATGCGCGATGTCACCTTACGTATCCAGACGGAGAAAGAAAAAAAGCGTCTTGAATCTCAGGTGCAGCATGCTCAGAAGATGGAAGCCATCGGCACCTTGGCAGGCGGAATTGCCCATGACTTTAACAATTTACTGATGGGGTTTCAGGGCAATATCTCGCTGATGAAAATGGACCTGACCGATGATCATCCCCATCAAGAGTTTCTCAATAATATGGAAAGCTATGTTAAGCGGGGCTCTGATCTCACGCGGCAAATATTGGGATTTGCGCGTGGGGGTAAATACCAGGTAAAAACGACAAATTTGAACGCTCTGATCAACAAAAACGCGGATATGTTTAGCCGGGCCCGCAAAGAAATAACGATCCACAAAAAATTTCAGGAGGACCTCTATACGGTCGATGTGGACCGAGGCCAGATCGAGCAGGTTTTACTCAATCTTTTCGTCAATGCATGGCAGGCAATGCCGGGTGGCGGCAACCTTTATGTAGAGACTGAAAACATTAATCTGCAGGCGCATGATTATGACAAACCATACGCCATCGATTCTGGAAAATATGTGCGCATAACGATCTCAGATACCGGTATTGGGATGGACAAAAGCACCCAGGAAAGAATATTCGAACCTTTTTTTACCACCAAAGCATTTGGCCAAGGAACGGGTCTGGGTCTGGCGAGCGCCTACGGCATCATCAAAAACCATAACGGCATCATCAATGTTTACAGTGAAAAAGGACACGGAACCACCTTTAAAATCTATATGCCGGCATCAGACAAACGGGTGATTTCTGTCAATCTTAAACTCGAAGAAGCCCAAGGCGGTACTGAGATGATCTTGCTGGTTGATGACGAGGAAATGGTCTCTGATATCGGCAAGGATCTGCTTGAAAAACTGGGGTACACGGTATTGGTGGCCGACGGCGGCGCCGAAGCTATCAAATTGTTCAAGCGCCACCGGGACCAGATCGAGCTGGTCATCCTGGATATGATTATGCCCGATATGAGCGGAGGTGAAACCTTTAGCCACATGCGGGCTCTAAAACCGAATGCTAAAATCTTACTTTCCAGCGGTTATAGCCTTGATAGCCGAGCATCTGCCATCATGAAACAAGGCTGTAACGGTTTCATTCAAAAACCCTTCAATCTAAAAAAGCTTTCGCATAAGATAAGGGAAATATTAGACAATTGACGGCTGTCCAGTCCCCTTCTGTTTCTCCTGCAAATCAATTCTCACAGACTTAGATCAGCGTTAGCGCATTGACCGCATGGTGTTGTCGACTTAACATAAACCATCAGCGTCTGAATGTATAAACATCATGGTTTCAGGTGTTCCGCCGCAGGCGGATTCAGGTGTCAGAAACCGCTCTGATTGTCCGAATAAAGAACCGATGACATCCAAAATTATCAGTTTCGGATGATGTCATCTTTTTCTGAAACCTGACACCTGACACCTAATTTAACAAAAGCAAGGAGCCATAACAATGGAGCCTAAGATAAATATGTACACAATCTCGAACCGGGTTGCCCGTGTTTGGCTGGCCATATGGGTTTGCCTAATGGCAGTCGCCTGTGCTCAGGTACCCATCACCAACCGCCAGAGCCTGCAGCTGCTGCCGGAATCTCAGCTGGCGACCATGAGTTTGCAGGAGTATGATAAAGTATTAAGCCAGAGCAAATTATCGACGAATCAAAAGCAAGTTAAAATGGTGCGTCGGGTGGGTTTCCGAATCGCCAAGGCGGCCGAAGAATTTCTGGCAGACGCTGGAATGCAGTCTCAGATTAAGCATTTGAATTGGGAATTCAATTTGATCGAAGATGATAAAACTGCCAATGCCTGGGTGATGCCCGGCGGCAAGGCGGCTGTCTATACCGGCATTCTCAAGTACACCCGCGATGAAACCGGCCTGGCTGTCGTACTGGGGCACGAGGTGGCCCATGCCATTGCTGGTCACGGAAACGAGAGAATGAGCCAGGCGCTTTTGGCTCAGATGGGGGGCGTGGCATTGTCAGTCGCGCTTTCCGAAAATTCGTCCGAGACACGAAATCTCTTCATGCAAGCATATGGCGCCGGTGCCACCGTTGGATTGCTGCTGCCTTATAGTCGTCTGCATGAAAGTGAAGCCGACCGAATCGGTTTAACACTGATGGCCCGCGCCGGTTACGATCCCCGCGAAGCGGTTGGATTCTGGCAGAGAATGAACCAGAAGGCCGGGCGGCGTCCGCCAGAGCTTTTGTCCACTCACCCGGCGCCTGCCACCCGTATCGCCAATATTAAAAAGTATATTCCGGAGGCGCTGGTATACTATAAAAAAATCTGAAGCCATCTTAAATTTTGTTAGCCGGTTGAGCCCGTTGAGCCGGTAAACAAGCGAACGGGCAACGGGCTTAACGGGCTAAACCTTTTTTTCGATGAGTTGCCCCAAAGCCTCCAGGTGGGCTTTTTCCTCATCGGCCAATTTGAAAAGCACTTGTTGACTGCCAGTGTCAGCGCTTTTATCCGCAAAGCGCATATATAAATCCAGCGCCTGGGTTTCCAGCATCATAGCCAAATCAAGCACATCTGAGACCGTCTGCAGGAAAGCTTTATTTTGCTCTAAGAATACATCGAGCTGGTAGCCCCCCTCCAGAATGGCCGGCCGAATATTGGCTTCATAAGCCGCCATATCCATGCCGGGCGGTTCAATTTCGGATAACAAATCAAACAGGCGTTTCTTGTGATGGCCTTCGATTTCAGCCAGCTTGCCGAATAGTGCTTTAAGATCTGCATCCTGGGTGGTTTCAATCAGCTTTTGATAAAATACGCCGAGTCCCAGTTCCATGCCGTAAGCCAGGGCAATCATTTCAGAGGGCGTTTCATCACCCCGCACCAGTTCCAGATTAAGCTCCTGAGGCCCGTCTGCTGTTTTTCCCAGCCAGGCCTTGATACCGCCCTGAAGATTATAAATTTCTTTGAAATCCAAACCGGATAACAGTTGCGCCGCCGCCTGGCTGCGTCCTCCCACCGCTCAGTAAACGATGACCGGCTTATTTTTATCCAGTTGCTTTAACCCGTCCTTTAATCCCGGCAGCGGGATGAGTTTCGCACCGGGAATATGTTCGCCTTCATATTCACCGGGCTGACGCACATCCAACAGCGTATAAGTGCCTTCTTTGTGCTCAGCGATAAACTTTTTTGCCGTTTCACTATTCAGGGATTTGACGGGTGTAAAAAGCTTCTTTAAGCTGACCATAGGTGCCTCCTAAGATGCTATGCATTCGAGATTTTGAAATGGCTTTTAAGCAGATCAATCCTTTTCTGTAATTTCGCCTGAGACTTGAAAATTGCGCATAAACTTCCGATCGATAGTATCTTTGAGCCAAAATATCAAGCGACCTTTCCAAACCCAGCTACCGCGGCAAAAAATTCCGGTTTCGTTCCCCAAATTGTAGATTAACAGATAGGTATCCTGCGGCTCAAAGGTCTTTAAGTCTCTGCCTTCAAGGGCAGCCAGCAAATTAGCATACAGTACCGGATTTTGCCTTACAGCGTATACTCCCACTTTATCCAGCGGTTGTGGCTCGAAACTGATACAATCACCGCCACCGAATATGTCAGGATACGACACACTCTGAAGATAAGTATTGACCAGCAAGCCGCCATCGCTTCCGGTCGGCAATCCGGATTCTTTGAAAAGATGCGAGGGTTCGATCCCCCAGGCCAGAAGTGCCAGATCAAAGTTCACTTCGCGTTGGTCATCCAGGGTGGCAACCCCATCCTTCAGGCAATTGACGCGGACACCTTCAATGAACTCGATGCTGCGTGCTGCCAGAGATCGTCTGGCATAGCGCTGCGCTTTGACCGGCATTGAAGCTAAAAAACGACGGCCGCCGCAAACGGTGATGCTAGCCGGGGTCCTGCTTTGCTGCACCAGCCGCCAAAGATTGCCGGCAAGCTCCAATGCGGCAGCACCGCCGCCCACCACAATCAGTTTGGGTTCCCGGGAGCGCATGTTTCCCTTGATGAGCTGCCGTACTTTAATCAGGTTTTCAATCGGTTTAACCGAAAAAATGCGATCACCATCAACACGGGCTACATCTGCTGGCACTCTACTGCCGGTGTTACAGGAAACAACGTCATAGGCTAATTCCGCACCGGATTTGAGAACCAGTATTTTTTGATCCGCATCGATGCGGGTGACCGTATCCTGCACAAAGGCGCCGCCGCGATCTTCAACCATCTTTTTTACATTGAAACGCACTTCCTGCGGCCGATATGTGCCGCCCAGCAATCCCGGTCCCATCCCGGAATAATAATGATGCGTCGAAGGGCCAATCAGGGTCACTTGATGGCCGCGCTCGATATAGTTTTGCAGATTGACCATAACCGTCATATGAGCATGCCCGCCGCCGACCAGCACCAGATGTTTTCCCATCTCTTCCTCCTCGGTCATCACTGTTACAGTGGATTTATCATATTTATTATAAAAAACCCACCCACAAACAATGTATTGACGCCGGCTGGGCAATCCAATACAAAAACAGCTTATGGAAGATAATCGTCACATAGCAATGCAAACACATCTTCAGCTCAGAGCCCGCATTATGGATGCCACGCGGCAGTACTTTATCGGCAAACAATATCTAGAAGTCGAGACCCCTGTGCGCATACCGGCGCCGGCACCTGAAGCCCATATTGATGCCGTAACATCCGGAAACTGGTTTTTACAAACCTCTCCTGAACTGTGCATGAAAAGGCTGTTGGCCTTCGGCTTTCCACGTATATTCCAAATATGCAAATGCTTCCGTCAGGCGGAAAGGGGTCAGCAGCATCTGCCCGAATTGACCCTGCTTGAATGGTATAGGGCAGACAGCACTTATCAGGATTTGATGGATGAATGTGAGGATATCATCAACACTGTCGCCCGCAAGATCGGACTAGCGGGCATTCTCACCTATCAAGGCCGGCGAATCGAGTTGGATCCCCCCTGGCCCCGCATATCGGTCCGCGAGTCGTTCGAGAAATACGCATCCATCTCACTTGATGCTGCCCTGCAAACAGATCAGTTTGATGAGATCATGGTAACCCAGATTGAACCGCAGCTGGACCAAACCCAGCCGATTTTTCTGTATGACTACCCGGCCAGCAGCGGTGCGCTGGCGAAATTGAAAAATGAAGACCCCCGCTATGCAGAACGCTTTGAGCTCTATATCGGTGGTCTGGAAATATGCAACGCTTTTAGCGAGCTAACTGACCCGGTGGAACAAAGAGCCCGTTTTGAACACGAACAAAAACAGCGGCGCAAGGACGGCAAGGCAGTGTACCCAATGCCTGAAAAATTTCTGGCGGCCCTTGAAGATCTGCCGGCGGCAGCCGGTAATGCCCTTGGAATGGATCGCTTGATCATGCTTTTTGCCGATGCAAAACAAATTGATGATGTGGTGGCCTTTACGCCCGAAGCACTTTAATTAATTACCTTATCGTTATGTTTGCGACTTGATGTTGATACCCGTGCTTGATAAGGTTTAACCAATGCCAGACACGCCTCATGATAAAAAGTCGGATTCAAATGAGATAGGTGGAACGCTGGGGACTTTTGCCGGTGTTTTTACACCCAGCATTTTGACCATTCTGGGGATCATCCTCTTTCTGCGACTGGGCTTTGTGGTCGGTAATGCAGGGCTGGGAAGTGCTTTGATCATTCTGGCACTGGCCAACGGCATTTCATTGCTGACCACCTTTTCTCTGTCGGCCATCGCCACCAATTTAAAAGTCAAGGGCGGTGGCGACTACTACCTGATCTCCCGAACACTCGGGCTGGAATACGGTGGTGCCATCGGCATCGTGCTGTTTTTGGCACAGTCGGTTTCAATTGGCTTTTATTGTATCGGTTTTGGCGAGGTGATCGCTCGAAGCCTGTCCATGCAGGCGGGCCATTCCACCCAGATCGTTGCCGCCGGTGCGGTGGCATTTTTGTTTATTTTCGCCTGGCTGGGCGCCGACTGGGCCACGCGTTTTCAATATGGGGTTATGGCCATTTTGATCGCAGCCCTTTTATCCTTTTTTGTCGGCGGCATAGCCAAATGGGACAGCGCCCTACTGGCCCAGAATTGGAGCGCGCCAGCTGGGGGCTTAAGTTTTTGGGTCATCTTTGCCATTTTCTTTCCGGCGGTGACCGGCTTTACACAGGGGGTTAGCATGTCCGGCGATTTAAAGGATGCCGGCAAAAGCCTACCCCGGGGAACTTTTATGGCAGTGGGCGTTTCGATTGTGGTCTATTTCCTGGCGGCAATTGTTTTTGCTGCCACGCTGCCCGCCAGCACGCTCATGGGTGAGTACGATTCCATGAAACGCGTTTCTGCTGTGGCGTTTCTGATACGGGCCGGGGTGATTGCCGCCACCCTGTCATCAGCCATGGCGTCTTTTTTAGGCGCGCCCCGCATTTTGCAGTCCTTATCAGCCGATCGCATCTTTCCTTTTTTACTGCCTTTTGCCCAGGGGGTTGGCCCGACCAATAATCCCCGCAGAGGGGTTTACCTGTCTGCGGGGATTGCATTTGCTACCGTCGGCCTTGGAAAGTTGAACCTAATCGCCCCGGTGGTTTCGATGTTTTTTCTGATTTCATATGGGCTTTTAAACTATGCCACCTTTTTCGAAGCCCGCGCCGGCAGCCCGTCTTTTCGCCCCCGTTTCCGCTGGTATGATCAACGACTCAGCCTGGCCGGTGCCCTGGCCTGTCTGATGGTGATGCTGGCAATTGATTGGAAGGCTGGGATGCTGGCCGCTGCCATACTATTCGGCATTTTTCAGTATTTGAAGCGCACCAGCAAGCCGGCACGCTGGGCCGACAGCCGGCGTTCTTACTATCTGCAACGCATTCGGGCCAATCTGCTGGCCGCCGCTCAGGAACCCGATCATCCCCGCGACTGGCGACCCCAGCTGCTGGTGTTTTCCGACGATGCCCATCGACGCCAGCGTCTGCTGCAATTTGTGGAATGGCTCGAGGGTGACACCGGATTTGCCACAGTGGTCCGCATCCTGGAAGGCGACGGCCCTAAAATGATCAAACTGCGGGAAGCGGCTGAAAAAGAGCTCCGCAAAGACATCGTCGAGAGCAAATCAGAAGCATTTCCTCTTGTTGTGGTGGTGCCTAAAATGATTCAGGGGATTCACACCCTGGTGCAAGGCTACGGTATCGGCCCTTTGAAAGTGAATACCGTGTTGCTCAACTGGTTCGAGCATGAACCCACGATTCAGCGCGGCATTCGCGAAATCCTGTATGGCCGTCGCCTTAAAACTGCATTTCGCCTCGGCTGCAATATCATTGTGTTAAAAACAAACGACAATGACTGGGAAAGCCTGGAGAAGGTTCCGGGGCCGCAACGCCGCATCGATGTCTGGTGGTGGGATGATGCCAGCAGTCATTTGATGCTGTTGCTGGCCCATCTGACAACCCGCTCCAAAGACTGGCAGGGAGCCCGCATCCGGGTTTTGGCGCCCGGGTTTGATCATCCGACCGAAGATGCCATGACGGGTTTCCGCCAGAGACTCGAGAACTATCGAATCGAAGCCGAGCCGCAAATGGTGTTTAATGCCAAAGCTAGCAACGTTATCGGTTATTCACAAAGATCGTCACTTGTTTTTTTGCCGTTTCGTCTGAAGGGCAATCGACCCGTAGACCCGTTTGACCAGCCCGCCGAAGAAATTCTGGCTGATCTGCCGCTGACTGCACTTGTGCTGGCCGCTGAAGATGTCGAGCTGGAGGCTGAGCCCGAAGAGGGCAAGGCAGCTGACATCGCCGCAGCCGCGGATGATTACACGAATGCCGCCAAACGGGCAAAAGAGGCCAAAAAAGATGCCAAATCCGCTGCAGCCGCCCTGGCAGCTGCCAAAGAAGATCTGCGGCGGCAAATTAAAACCGGTGCCGGCGACACGGCCACCATTGCGACACTTAAAGCCAATATCAAAGCAGCTGAACACCAAGCCGCTAAAATGGCCCGCCGATCCGCCAAAGCCACCGTCAAGGCCATCGCCGCCGCCAAAGCAGTTGAAGCGTTGGGCGGGCAAACAAAAAAATCCACCGAAGAGGCGGTCGATTCGGCTGATCCCGGGAAGGACTGATGAGCACCTCTCACCGGTGATAGGCGCAGAACCAGCGCATATGACTTTAACTTCTTAAAATTACGTTTAATATGAAATGCTTGACAAAATGGCTACTAAATGAATAAAGTCCCTGTAAATAAAAACGGCACATGAAGATCCAGCAGAATCTAAGTGAAGGAGACCAATATGGGCAGTTATGTTAAAGCGATATTGTTGCTAATTGTTCTGGTGGTCCTGGTAACATTTGGCATCAAAAACCTTGAGCCGATTCGGCTGCATTATTATTTCGAATTAAGCAGCATGCCTTTGCCGTTGTATGGTGTTGTTTATGGTGCCATACTGGTCGGCATTTTTATTGGAATGTTTGTGGGTATTAATTCCAGGTTCGCCCAGCGGAAAAAAATTAAGATGTTGCGAAAAGAAAACCGTGAGCTGCAAGGAAAAGTCAGTGAAGAAAGCCCGGAAGAAAAAACCGTAGATGAGCAGCCGCCAAAAGAACCTGAAGATGAATCGGACAGCAGCGAAGAAACCCAAAGATTCTAATTAGGTACCACCCGCCATTGACCGCAGGACCTTTCGGTATGCCTGAAAGTTCTGTGGTTATTTTATTTTGACCACCACCAGGGTTACGTCGTCTTCGAATTTTCTGCCTTTGGTAAAGCGATACAATGAATCAATGACGATATTGAGAATACCTTTGGCACTCAGTGCCGCATGGGCACGAATGAGGTCATAGATTTTTTCTTTTCCATACATTTTTCCTTTAACATTTTCAGACTCCCAAACCCCATCGGTTGCCAAAACGATGATCTGTCCCTCTTGAAGACCGGTCTTTTGGTGTTCCTCGTACACCCAGGACGCTTCAACCCCCAGTGGTATGCCCTCACCGTCAAGCGTTTCAAAGGTTCGCTTACTCGGATCGTATAAAATGGCCGGATCCTGACCGGCGCGGACCCATTCCAGAGTTTTATGTCGGACATCGATCCGCAGGTAGAATAAGGTCATAAAATTATGGTATTCTGCGACATCTTTGGCCAGTTGCCGATTTACATCTGAAATGATCTGACCGAGAGTGCCCGGCAACGATACCCGTTGGCGCAAAAATGCCCGTGCGGAGGCCATAAGCAGCGCCGAAGAAATCCCATGTCCGGAGACATCCCCTAAAACGACACTCATCTTCTGGCCGTTGTCAGGATCAAATTCTAAAAAATCATAATAATCGCCGCCGGTCTCATCGCAGTAAATGCTTTTGCCGGCAATGTCCAATCCAGGAATTTCGGGATTCTTGGCGGGTAGAAGTTTCTGCTGAACTTTCATGGCCAGATCCATTGATTGATTCAGGCGCAAATGGTCTTCCAGCTTGGGCCCTATCTGGTTGAACGCCTGAATCACCAGATCGCGCTCATCACCGGTGCGCAACCCCAGTTTAACCGAAAAATCGCCGTCGGACAGCTTTTTGGCAGCTGTGGCAATTCGCAGTAATGATCGCGTAATGATATAAGAACCCAGCAATGCTGCGGCCGCCAGGAACAAAACCGTCAAAAGCGTCGCAGCGCCGGCGAACAGGATCTGTTCTTTGATATAGGTGAAAAACGTTTTACGGGTTTCATCCGGCAAAGCCATAATGGTTGATTTGGGCACCGTAACGACAAACTGGGTCAAATCATCGATGCCGGCATAGGCCCATATGGCTTCAACATCCTGGAAGGGCATAGCTGCATAGCCGGTCTGCCCGACTTTTAATTGCTGAGTAACCGCATCGAGTGCAATTTGATCAGCAGAATGTAGCCAATTACCTGCGGCTATCGGCACCCATGACCCGGCCGCATCTTGATAATCCTTTTTAGCCAGTATCTGCAGTCCGGGCTTACCGGTGTTTGGATTGGCGCTGATAGTGGCGATGAAGGAACGCGCATCTGTCGCCCACAGAGGAGAAAGGGTACTTTTTTTCAGCGCCTCAACAAAAAGGATATCAATGGCAGCAACCCCCCAGAAAGAACCATCGGGCCGATACAGTCGTTTTGAGACCGTAAAGGTCAGAAAACCACTGGCGCTGTTAAGCGCTGGCAGCGTCCAGATGGGTGTTTCTTTGGCATTTTTAAACCAGGACTGCCAGCGCGGGTCAAAACCATCTATGCGGCCGCTATGACCCGGATAAGAGACGCATACGCCCGTTTTAGAGCAGATATGAGCCCATTGCAGGGCGTTGCCAAATTCGTTGGAAAGCTTTCGGAAAGTGGGGGTCATGCGACTCAAAACGGCAATATCCGACGTTACGTTTTTGGCTTCTACGCCGGGCGCCAGTAAAAACACCGGGTGCTTGAAACTGACGGGATTGTCCAGAAACTGTCCGTCATGGGTTTTGAGTCGGTATCTGAACGACGGCAATAAATCCTGGGGCGCGGTTCGGGGATCTTCAAAATCATTAGCAAAATAGATAGGTGCCGGGTCAACAGGCATTTTTCCAAAGGCCAGCTCAGCTTCAGCAGCCAACACTTGCAGATAGAATTCCATGGCTGCCTGGGTGCGCTGGATCATTTTGGCCGAGTTTTGGGCAGTTTGTCGCAACTCCATTCCGACAATATGGGTTAATCGCTGGCGGGCATCCTCCGAAATAGTTTTGCCCAAACGAAAGGTACCCCGCTGGCTGACAACAGTAACCACTACCAGGGGCGTCAAACTGAACACCAGCAGGATAATGAAAAATTTCCAACGTAACCTGATTCTAAACATACCCATTCCGAGCTGAAACGATTAAAAGTCCAGATCAATCCCCTTTGGTCTGCGGCGTGACAACCTATATCGATTTTATCCGACCGTGGCGGCTACTTGAACAGTATTGTAAACGGACACCATTTTGAAATGCAAACAAAAACGCTATCCAATAAGATCAAAACAGCTACACTTTAAATATTTTCGAATATCAGCCGGGGAATTTTGCGTCAATTTGAAAGCCGCATCAATTTGGCGTATAATAGTTAAGATAACCTGTCTCAATAACAGATAATCCGTCAAAGGACGATGCTCGCCGGCAGCATCGCATCGTTTAATGCACTCGACTTACAAGCGCTCAGCAGTAACCGAATCAAAAAACCTACGAATACGATATGCTGTTTTCATGTTAATCGGCATTGTTGCCTTTGGCACCTGCGGCTATTATCTGGTTGAGCACATGCCGCTTTTTGAAGCCTTTTACATGACCATCATCACTATTTCCACGGTCGGTTATGCCGAAATTATACCCCTTTCACAAGCCGGTCGTTCCCTGACCATCATTATCATCATCCTTGGCATCACCGTCGGTGCTTACACCATTGGTTTGCTGGTTCGCGCTTTTGTCGAAGGCGAGCTGACAAAAATAGTCGGGAGAAAAATCGTGCAAAAACAGATCTCTGAATTAAAGAACCATTATATCGTTTGCGGCTTTGGACGCATCGGCCGTATCATTTGCAATGACCTGGCAGCCGATAATATTGACTTTGTCGTCATAGAGCAGGATCCCGCAATTGTCGAACACATCGAGTCTAAGAATTATCTGTTTCTCGAAATGGACGCCACTTCGGAAGAAGCCTTACTCAAAGCCGGTATAATGAAAGCCAAGGGTATCGCGACCGCCCTGCGCTCTGATGCCAATAATGTTTTCATTACATTGACCGCCAAAGGCTTGCGGCCAACTATCTATATTCTGGCAAGGGCCTCACATGAGAACAATGAAGACAAACTTTCACGCGCCGGCGCCAGCCGGGTCGTTTCACCTCATCTGATCGGAGGCAGGCGAATGGCGCAGGTTCTCAAAAGACCGACGGTGGTTGATTTTATCGATATTGCCACCATGGGCAGCTCACTAGGGTTGATGATGGAAGAGGCCATGATCGGAAAAAATTCAGATTTGATCAACAAAAACCTCATCGATAGCAATCTGCGCAAAGATTTTGGGGTAATTATTGTGGCCATCAAAAAAATAGCCGGCAATATGATTTTTAACCCCATGCCCACAGAGACCCTTGAGTCCGGAGATGTCATTGTGGTCATCGGCAAGCGCGAAGACCTGCAGCGCATGAATGCCGTTATGTGAGTTGGGTTACCGAACCCCTTTTCCCATTGCACCCCCCCACCGTAACATCGCCAATTATCGTCATCGATTATCAAACGTTGCCGGCACCCTCATCAGTCTTGAATCCTGCGGCTTTTATTGACACAGGACTGGCAACATGATAGCCGGTAACAGCAAAATCGTCATGGCAATCTTGAAAATACGTCTTGTTCGAAGTTTGACTGCGCCGTGATGTTTAACCTGTAATCGATAAGGGGTCCCATGCGCCAGTATTTCATTCGTTTTTATCGAGCGGCAAAGCTTGATGTCACCTTTTACCAGGAAATCGCTGCAGAACCCGCATTGCTGAACCAGGCCTGGATAACGGTCTTGATTTACGCAATGCTGTCTTCCTGGGGGAGTTTTGCCCGGGCCGGTGCTGTTGGCTCCAATATCGGAATGGTGAGCGCCTTGATTGGCTGGTATATCTGGGTTTTTTCTTCCTATTTTGTAGGAACACGATTTTTAAGCGAAAAACCGATGAACGTGGAACGTAGTGATCGCAAAACGGTGATACGGGCCATGGGATTTGCCTGTGCACCGGGTGCGGTCCGTCTGCTGGGGATCATACCGGGCCTTGGCATGGCGACTTTGGTGTTGTCTTCGATCTGGATGATCGCCGCCGCCACCATTGCAGTAAAAGTGGCCTTAAATTTTGAAAGCACTGCCCGGGCGGCCGGGGTCTGCATCATTGGCTGGATCATCGGCGCCATCTCGCAAGGATTGCTGCTCGTTTTATTACTTTCGGCTTTTGGCGTTTCGTAACCATCACCAGCATTCGTAAAGCGCTTCATCTAATACAGCCGCCTTCCAGTTTTTTTAGCAGCTTCCACGCTGGCGGCGGCTTTGATCGCCGCCCGTTACATAAGCCATATGCCATCTGCTGATCCCTTTAAATTGCAATTTAACAGCCAGACCGTTGTTGCCAAGTTTGTCGATCCATCCGGTGATATCGTTGAACAGCGCATTGAAATCCGCACCAATCCCATAACCGGGCGCACCAGCCGCATCTCAGCAAGCCGAATTAAAGAAAAGGAACCTGGAACCGAGTCCCTGCCCAAGCCGCCGCCGGATGCTGATCAAACGGACACATGCCCTTTTTGCCGGCCGCAGGTAAGCGCTCAAACGCCTCGCTTGCACCCCGATCTGTCGCCTACAGAACGAATCATCCAAGGCAATTCTCTGCTGTTTCCCAATCTGTTTCCATATGGCAGCTATTCTGCCGTCAGCCTTTTCGACAATCAACACTATGTCGAAATTGGCACGGCCACCGCTGATTCCTACGCGAACTGCTTTATCAATTGCAGCCGCTATCTGGCAGACGTTCGCCAACATGATTCCCGAGCGATCTATATGGCCATCACCCAAAATCATCTGCCATCAGCCGGGGGGTCTTTACTTCATCCGCATTTGCAAATAAACGCCGACCGCATCCCGACCAACCATCAGCGCATTTTGCTGCAGCGCGCCAATGATTTTTATCAGCAAGGCGGCCAGCACCTGTTGTCGCATTATCTTGACCACGAGATGGCTGAGCGTTCCCGGTATATTGGAAACACGGGCGCCTGGAAATGGATGGCGGCCTTTGCGCCTGAGGGATTCTTTGAAATCTGGGGTATACTGCCGCTAAAGACATCTTTTCGGCAAGTTAAGGCATCCGAATGGATGGATCTGGCCCGCGGCATACTCAACATTCAACGATTTTACCGTTCGCTGCGCCGCAATGGATACAATCTTGGTATTCTGGCAGTTGAGTTACCTCGGAGCCGTCTTGAACTGCGAGCCGTTATGGTGGTGAGATCGAATTACGCCCCCTGGGTTCGCAGTGATCATACCGGTTTTGAGGTCATGCTGGGTGATATGACCACCTTTAGCGCCCCGGAAGACATCGCCGCCCAGGCACGCCCATTCTTTTAACGCGATCATACTCTTCTCTGTTATCTTCAAGGAAAAAATTCCAAATAGCCGTTAACAATGGTTTCAGGTGTCGGGTGTCAGGTGTCAGGCCTTCGGTGACCAATATCGTACCTTTGCTACTCAGTAGCCATAACGGTCGAATGTTTTTGTTATTTTCATATTTTAGTCTAAATTTCCCTGACACCTGAACACTGAAACCTGAAACCTGCTAAATGCTGACACCCGACACCTGAAACCAGAACCGCCTCGGGCGGAACTTTTGAACCTGACACCTGAATCCGCCTGCGGCGGAACGCCTGACACCTAAATAAAATAGATTTGGACAACTCATAGCTGGGAAGTAACGCTAAGAGGCAAAAGGAATAACAGCTGGCTGAACTATGAAGCGGTTGAGGCTTCCTTGGGGGGATCGATTTCTTTCTGGCGAACGATGTATTCGCTGATACGGTTGCCGTCCATCTCATTGACTGTGATCAGGAAGTGGCCCAGTATAATTTCTTCTTTCTCATGGGGTATTCGGCCGATTTGATTGAGAACATAGCCGGAAAAAGTGTCATAATCCTTTAAGTCCGGTATGTTCATGGGTATCTTCTCGTTGACTTCATCAATTTCGGATTTACCCAGAACGCGCCACTCATGGGGTTTGAGCTTTACAATATTCGGTTCGAAAGTGTCGGTCTCATCAACGATTTCGCCAACGATTTCTTCCAGTGCATCTTCGAGAGTTATCAGACCGGATACACCGCCATGCTCATCAACGATAATGGCCAGATGCTGTTTTCGTGTTTTAAATTGTTTCAGTAAACTATCCAACTTCTTATTCTCGGGCACGAAATAAGGCTTGCGCATGATTTTGCGCACATCAGGCGCTTCATCAGATTTGGCTGTGACCTGATGCATGAGTAAATCTTTGACGTTTAAGATACCCACCACATGGTCGATATTGCCTTCGATAATCGGGATACGGGTATAGCCGGATCGAACGATCTCTTCCAGCTTTAGGACCTCATCTGCATTAATAACGAACATATCGGCTCTGGGCGTCATGATTTCAGACGCATTGGTATCGTCAAATTCAAAAATATTTTCAATCAGTTCCTTTTCTTCCTCTTCAATCCCCCCTTCTTCTTCGACAACTTCAACGAAGGTCATCAATTCCTCTTCGGTCACAATCGGCTTTTTATGGATTTTACCGGTCATTTTGGGAATAAAATTTAGAAATAAAATTATGGGCGTCAATAAAATCGAAAGCCAATACAACGGGAATATGACAAAGCGCGCAATTAAAACATTGTTGCGGGTGGCGATTGACTTGGGAAAAATTTCACCAAAAATCAGAATCAGGAAGGTCATGATTCCAGTGGCGATGCCCACCGCATGGCTTGCGACCAGATCGATGGTGATAGCGGTGGCGATGGCAGAAGCACCGACATTGACAAAGTTATTGCCTATCAGAATGGTTGACAGAAGCCGGTGCGGGTCGTCCTTCATTTTTTTTATCAGCCGATTGGTCGCCCCTTTTTGTTTGGCCAGATGAATGGCCCTGGCTTTGCTGATGGAAAACAGAGCGGTTTCAGCGGAAGAGAAAAATCCGGAGAGTAAAAGCAGAAGAATTAGGATGAAAACTTGGTTCGATAGCATCAATGCTGTTAACTCTAACCTTTAGGTTGAGCGGCAATCCCTACGTCCTGCACCGGTGATGAGAAAACTCTGTCACAAAGCAAGACGCAGGCCACAAGCGTTCTTGGGCTTGCACTCCAATTTAAAAGTTCGGGTTGGAGGCTGAAATAGGGTCAATAACCTCTTTCAGTTTGCTAATATAATGATATTCCGCGATCCTGTCAATTGAGAGCGCCCAAGAAGATGAATTCTTCTATCGCCAGGCACTCAATGCCGGTTTTCAAAAATCAATGCGTAGCAATCCCGCTTTTAAAATCAGACCAGCGATGGGCGCCGGCGCTGACGCTTGGTGCTGAATCCAATTAAAAACCCCACAATCAATACCGCCGATCCGGCCAGAAACCACTTTATAGCGTAATTCATTTCCATCTTGGTCAACTGTTCTTCAAGCGTTTGGGCCTTTTCGGTTTGTTTAGCCAGTTGTGAAGCCGCTCGATCATAATTGGCCTTGAGAGTTAAAAATTCGGCGGCTTCCGTTTTGAGGGTTTCATATTCGCTGGTGGTTTTTTGCATCTGATTTTGCGTGGTCTGAAACTCGCTTCTGAGCCTTTTGCTTTCGGCTTTGAGCTTATTGTTTTCCTCAAGCAAGGCGGCGGCCTGGGCCATTAGGTTTTTATGCTTGGTATCCAGCCGTTCCAGTCTCAGGTTATGGGTTGGATTAGGGGTTAGATAGCGACTCAGGACCCAGCCCTCTTTTCCATCGGCCATGGTGACCTGGGACCATTCATCACCGGGGTTCACAACTTCAACTGTCTGACCGGATTGAAGCACTGCCAGTATTTTGTTTCCGGTGCTCGGCCCGGATCGCAACGTTATTTTCAAATTGTCAGAAATAAACATGGTTTCCGCCTGTATCGCAGTGGCACATAGACTTAAAATCAATAACAGCCCACAGACTCCGAAACGTTTGAACGAAAAATTCATAACAGGCCCTTTCAGATTCGATATTTTAGCATTCATTAAATTGGGATAAACGGCGGATCTGTTATAGGTGTCAAAAAGCGCTCTGATTTTCAAACGATTTTTTATATGACCCCTTATACCGCAATGCGGTCCTTTGGAAAATGGCGATATAAAGCCGTACCAAATGCTTGCGGTGCGGATCGATCCGATTTTTTAAAACAAAAATCTGCTCTGTGTCTTATTTTACAACATTCTGTCAAATTAGACAAATTAAACATAACGCCTTTAAATTTATTGACAAACGTGTTAATTATACGCTAAGTTTTTGGTCTTAAATGGAAGGTGTCAGATTTTTCTAGTGGTTGTTGTTTACGCTAATTCTTTAATGCGGGTGGTGTTCCTATATGATCGCATATGATCTGCAATGTGTCCAAGGCCATTCTTTTGAAGGCTGGTTTGAAGACAGCAATGCCTATGAAGGTCAGAAAAAGAAAGGCTTGATCGCCTGTCCGGTGTGCAACAGTACCGGTGTATCTAGAATCCCCTCCACCTTTGCGATCAAATCCTCACAAATACCGAAAAAGGTTTCGCTAGAGGAAGCACAACTGAAAAAAGTTGGCAAAGAAATAGTTGATTTTGTTGATAAAAATTTCGACGACGTCGGCTGCGACTTTGCAAAAGAGGCCTTAAAAATCCACTATGGTGTTGAAGAGCCGCGTAATATTCGCGGCGTGAGCACCAAAGAAGAAGAAAAAATGCTTCAAGAAGAAGGCATTGAATTTCTTAAAATCCCCATGCCGGAGAGACCGGACACCGACGCCTAATCCTTTCAATTATTTTCACTAATCATTCTAATTATTCCGCCTTAAAACTGTTTTTGGGAAATTGATCTTACAGGTTGAGCCCGTTACCGGCTTGCCCGCCTCAGGCGGCTAACCTGTAAAACGATCTATTATTTTTGGATATAGCTCTTTTCTTACATTTTTCCCCAATAAGGTTGAATATATCTTTACAGGAGTGCGCGGACGGCGGCGTCGGCAACTTCGAGCAGAAGAGTTGGATAAATACCCAGCCCAACCATAACCAAAATCAGTGTGCCGGTGAGCAATTTTAGTGAGGGGGACAGCTGCAGGTCAGGCTGGACGCTATCCGGTTTGAGCAAATAAGCGGCTTTTAAAACCAAAAGATAATAATAAAGAGAAATCAAAACATTCAGCATCGCAATCAGCACCAACGTAAAGTACCCCTGCTCCATGGCTGCCACAAAAACAAAGAGCTTGGCGCTGAAACCAATCGTTGGTGGTATGCCTGCCAGGCTAAAAATAGATACCATCAGGGCCATTGCCAGTAGTGGAGAACGCTGATGCAGTCCGGCCAGCTCATCTACCTGGATGTTGCGTCCATCATCGGCCACCTTTACAACTACCAAAAAGGCGGTGAATTTCATGATCAGCAAGGATCCGGCATAAAAAATGGCGCTGCCGTAGCCAGCGGCGCTCATGCTTAGGATACCGATTAACAGGTAGCCGCCGTGAGCCACCGTTGAGTAGGCCAGCAGCCGTTTGACATCTTTTTGGACGATGGCGGCCAAATTGCCGACAGTCATCGAAATAATCGCAAGGGTCACCAATGCGTGCGCCAGATAATTGCTGGCATCATCGCCACCCACAGAGGCGATCATACGGATTAACAGGGCAATGGCGGCTACCTTGGAGGCGGTGGCGATATAAGCGGTCACCTGATGGGCGGCGCCCTGGTATACATCCGGCGCCCAGAAATGAAAGGGGAAAACCGCCAGTTTGAAAAAGAACCCGCTGAGGGTCAGCAGCAGCCCGAGGATAACAGCAGGTTTATCGATAACCGCAGGGATGACCCGCAGCATATCATCGATATGCGCCGCCTGTGTGGTTGCATATAGTAACGCCAGACCAAAGAGCATTACAGCCGAGGCGGTGATGCCAATCAGAAAATATTTCATCGCGGCCTCAATGCCCAATTCTTTATCGCTTCGTAGCGCCACCAGAATGTACAGGGCATAACTTGAGAGCTCAAGCGATACATAAATCGCCAACAGGTGCCGGCTGCTGACAAGCAGCAGCATTGCCAGGGTGCAGACAAACAGGAGCAGATAAAAATCTGAATGGTGCTTTTCACGGACACCGCTTAAATTGGCACACAGGCAAATGATCAAAAAGAGCCCTAGGGACAGCAACACCTTAAATACCTGTGAGAACAGATCAATCTGATAGGTGTTGAAAAACAGCAGCCCGCCCGATCTGACCGTCATCAGGCTCACCAATACACCGCCGGCGGCCAGAAACAAGGCGCTGAAATAATCGCGCCTGGCGCGGGTTGGCGGCAGCATTGAGAGTGCCAGGAACCACAGACTTGCCAGAAGATAATAAATTTCAGGGCTGAATATCATCCACTTCATCAGGGTAACCCGTTAATGAATGGAATGGTTGCTGTATCGATTACATCAAATAGCAAAGACGGAAAAAGGCCAAAAATTACCAGGACCGCCAATAGAATCATGCGCGGAATTCCCAGTCGAAGGGATACATCCGGCAGTTGTTCAAATTTGGTGTTTTTCGGACCGTAAAATGTTTTTTGCACAATCCGCAGCATAAAAAGGGCGCTGACCACCAGGGCAGCAACAGCTATCGAACCGCGAATCGGATAGACCTTGAAAGCTGAGATGAAAACCACCAACTCTCCCCAGAAACTGGCCAGGCAGGGGATCCCCATACTGGCCATGGCCGCCACGATAAAATACGTCGACGCCACCGGCATAATACGGCTTAAGCCACCCAACTCGTCAATTGCCTTTGTATGGGTTCGGTCGTAAATATAGCCCACCGACGAAAAGAACAGCGCCGTCATTACCCCATGAGCAAACATCTGAAAAATAGCGCCGTTCAGTCCGTCAACGCTAACCGTTGACAGCCCCAGGCCGACAATGCCCATGTGGGAAACACTGGAATATCCAATCACATATTTAAGATCGGTTTGGCGCAGACCCGCCAGCGCACCATAAACAATGCCCACAGCAGCCAAAGACGCCATCAGATTCGACCAGTATTGCCAGCCCTCCGGGCAAAGCAGAATCGCCACTCGCAACACGCCAAATGCGCCGATTTTCATCAACACACCGGCATGCACCATGCTGACGGCATGCGGGGCGGCAACATGGCCGACCGGTGACCAAGTATGGAAGGGCCATACAGCAGCCAGAATGCCAAAGCCTATAAAAAGCAAAATAAAGGCAAATTTCTGCTGGTCGGCACTGAAAGTTCCCGGCTGCATCAGGGTGACGAGGTCAAATGTATGCAGGCCGGATTTGACAAATAGATAAACAATCGCCGGTAAGATTAGCGCACTGCCGGCCAGCAAGTACAGGGTCAACTTCATGGCAGCATATTCTTTGCGCGTTGTTCCCCAGACAGCGATCAGCAAATACATCGGAAACAGCGATACATCATACCAGACGAAAATGAAAAACAAGTCCAGGCTCATAAAGAGCCCAAACACACCGGTGACCATCACAAAATACAGTATGTAAAACTCTTTGACACGGTTTTGCATTTCCCACATCGTCAGCACACCTGTGAAAAACACAATTCCGGTCAGCAATAAATTGGGCAAGTTGAATCCGTCGGCCGCATTAAAATAGGTGATCCCTACAGACTCGACCCAGACGACTTTTTCAACAAACTGGAGCCCGCCTTGGCTTTTGTCATATGCAAAAAACAAGTACAGGGACAGTACCAGTGTGATGCCGGAAAAAATCGCCGCCACCCATTTGATCGCCTGCGAATGGCGTTCAGGCATAAAAAGCATCACCAAAACGCCAATGACGCAACTTAGCAAGATGCATGTCAGATATGGAAATTCGGCAATCGCCATTTTCTCGGCTCACATCCTTAAAATATGAAATATACAGCCAACAAAACCAGAACAATAAAAATAACCAGCAACCGGTACTGCACCATCCCCAGATGCAGACGGGATAAAATCCGGCCGCTGGCAATAGTTGCGTTGCTTAGACCGTCAATGCTGCCATCGATGACATGATCATCGTTTTGCTTACAAAAGTTGGCCAATCCTTTATAAACGATGGTGTTCAGGCACAGGCGATAGAAATCATCGATATACCAGCGACGGGCAAAAAGGGTTTTCAGCGCCGGCATTTTTTCCACGAACCCCACCCTTGCGGCGTTTCGGCGGCCAAATTCAAACCAGGCCAGGCCCACCCCGGCTGCTGCGATCGCCAGAGCCACAAACGGCAGCCACCCGTGGTGGGCAGTCCCCTGCTCAGCAAGGGTGCTTTGACCGGTTAAAAAGTGGTCCAGCGGCTCCTGATATAAACCCAGCACGGCAGTTACGGCTGCTAAAATGATCAATGGCCAGGCCATCAGTCCATAATGGGTGCTATGGTGATCACTGGCATGGCCCTGCGCTGATGCGTTTGAAGCCGGTGGCTGGGCCGTATCGGGAAACATCAGAATGAAGATCAGGCGGAAGGCATAATAAGCGGTCAAAAATGCGCCCAGCAATCCCGCCACCAACCAGATAGGGTTGTCTAATTCCGCCAGCCCGGCCAGAATTAACTCTTTGCTGAAAAACCCGGACAATGGCGGCAGGCCGGCCAGAGCAGCCGCGGCGATAATGATACAGATGGTGGGAATTTTTAGGCTGCGACCGCCCCGGTCGCTGATCTCAAAAATATCATTGGATTCGTAGGCGTGAATAAAAACCCCGGAACACAAAAAGAGCAATGCCTTAAATCCGGCATGGGTTGTCAGGTGATAAACACCGGCGAAATAGCTGCCGGCCGCAAGACCCATGATCATAAAGCCCAGCTGGCTGATGGTCGAATAAGCCCATACCTGCTTGATATCCCGGCTGACCATCGCCATGGTGGAAGCCATCAGCATGCTGATGGTGCCGATCACCAGAAAAATCAGCATGGCCGTCGGCGACAGGCTAAAGTATGGAAACAGACGGGCAAACAGATAGACACCGGCGGCAACCATGGTGGCTGAGTGCAGCAGGGCGCTGACCGGCGTGGGGCCTTCCATGGCGTCCGGCAGCCAGGTCAACAGAGGAAATTGAGCGCTTTTACCCACAATACCGCCAAATATCAGCAAAGCTGACAGCGTAATGTAAACCGGCGGCATTTGGGCGCGCACATGCGGTCCGTTGATGTCCAGTATGTTCAAATTGCCCAGATACACCAACACCAGCAGCAACCCGATAAAAAAGGCGACATCGCCGAACCGTGTCATAACAAATGCTTTTTTGCCGGCCTCTGTCGCGCTGAACTTTTCATACCAAAAACCGATCAACAAATAGGAGGAAAGCCCCACCAGCTCCCAGAAAATGTACAATTGAAGCATTGTGGGCGCCAGGGTCAGACTCATCATTGCCCAGGCAAAGAGTGACATAAATGCGTAATAACGGGAAAAGCCCGGATCCCCGGCCATATAACCGATGGAATACACCTGAACCAGAAAACTGATCACCGTCACCACAACCAGCATCAGCAGACTGACCGGATCCAGCAGATACCCAAAGGGGATTTGAATGTCACCGGAGACCACCCAGCGGAAGGTAAAGGTAATCGGAGATGTCAGCCCCCAGTGTTTGACCATCAGAAAAAGAGCGCTGACCAATGAGATACCAATCGCTGCGATCGACAATCCTGCCGAAAACCGCGGCCAGGCGCGGGTAAACACCATAATGATGATGAAAGCCGACAGCGGCAGCAGAGTGGTCAGCAGGGCTGCAATCAAGGTCGGATCGTTAATCACTGGTGAAGCCATTTAGTCCTTTCGATTTGATCGGTTTAAAGCAGCTTCCGTTGTCAATATTCAGTAGGTTTCGGGTGTCAGGGTCGATTAGAAGGGCTGACACCAGAATCCGTCTGCGGCGGAACACCTGACACCTTGGTTTTCGCGTTTTAGAATTTCACAATCTAGATCTTGCCATTAGCGTCCTTTACTTAAGGAGGTTATACCTTGCTGGATCAAATGACCCGGTACGCCGATATGCATAAATGATCAATGCCAATCCAATGGACACCTCGGCTGCGGCCACGGCCAAAATGAAAAGCACAAACACCTGGCCTTCAAGGTGCTGCCAGCGTAAAGCCGCTGCGACAAAGGCGATCGAGACGCCGTTTAACATAATTTCAACCCCCAGGACCATCATGATCAAATTGCGTCGCACCACAACACAAAACATCCCCATCAAAAATAGGATCCCGGCTAAAATGAGTGCATGGCTGAATGGAACGATCATGCGCTGTCCTCGCCTTTCTTGCGCCCCAGATATAGGGCACCTACCAGGGCCACCAACAACAACACGGATATAATCTCAATTGCAAGCCAGTGCCGTTGAAACAGATAGGCGCCGAATGCTTCAGGGCTGGCCAGTGCGACTTCAAGCATAACGTCGCTGCCCGGAGCCGAAGATATAATGACAGCACCGATGATCAGATAGACCACACCCATCAGGGCAATCGGCAACCATTGCTGAATCGGAAACAACTGCCCTTCGGCTGTGTCCATTTTGACCATCATGATGATAAATAAAAATAAAATCATAATGGCGCCGGCATAGATAATCACTTCCAATACTGCCAGAAGGGGCGCCCCAAAGAGGTAAAACAGCATGGCGCTGCCAAAAAAGGAGAACACCAGATACACCACGGCATGCACCAGATTCCGGCGTGTAATCGCCAAACCGGTGGTCAAAACGATAATGGCGGCTAGAATGTAGAATATGATTGCGTAAATGGTCATTTATCCAATTTTTCCATCAATGGGCGTTGGATTGGAAAATGTTTACCCCAATATTTTAGTGGTTTCAGGTGTCCTGTCTTCGCTCTGCGAGCTTCGCCGCGGCAAGCAGGTGTCAGGGTCTATTAGAAAGGCTGACACCTGAACACTGACACATGACACATGACACATGACACATAACACAAAAAATTATTGTATTTTTTTACAAAAGTAAAACTGGTTTTAAACGTTTGAATTTTGTTTGAGGGCAAGGCGTAAGCCGTTTTAAAAACGGAGCGTACACGGTAGTACGCGAGTATTTTAAAACGGTTTATAACACAGCCCTCGAGCAAAAGATGAATGTTTTAAAACAGTTTTAAGGTAGATTAGTCTTTATATTGACCGGCTTCGCCTCCTTTTCATGCTCCCCTTTATTGCCTGCATCTGTGGCCACTCCTGCATATTTGTAAAAATTATATTCTTTATCTTTGCCCTGGTGGTCCACCAGCAGGTCTTTTTTTTCATAGACAAAGGCCAGGATGTCATTTTTGCAGTTTTCAAACTGCGGGGTTAGCTGAATGGCCGACGTCGGGCAGGCCTCCTCGCACAGACCGCAGTAAATGCAGCGCGCGAAGTTAATGCGAAACCATTCGGCATATCGTCGGCCGCCCTCACCTTCGGCAGATTGCATGGATATGCAACTGACCGGGCAAACCGCCGAGCACAGATAACAGGCCACGCAGCGCTCAGCACCGTCCGGATCCCGGGTTAAAATGATACGCGCCCGGCTGCGCGCCGGCAACGGACGTTTATATTCTGGATATTCTTCCGTTATCGGTTTTCGAAAGAGATGTTTAAATGTTGTCGCAAAGCCAGTCGCAAGCGCTTTGATTGCTTCAATTGCTTCGGTCATAATTATTAGGATTCCATTTCACATCAAGTTATTGTCTGCTTCTGGCGACTGGCCTCTGGTCGCTGGCTGTTAGTACTGAACTTGTGCCAGTAGCCAGCAGCGAGCAGCCAGGAGCAATTGCCTATTTAGGCAATATGAGCAAAATTGCTCCCGTTACCATAATATTGATAAGTGACAATGGTATGAGCACCTTCCAACCCAGCGCCATAAGCTGATCGTAACGCAGCCGCGGCAGGGTTCCGCGCACCCAAATCATGATCAATGCCACAAAAATCATTTTGATAAACAACCATACCGGCGCCGGTAAGATCGGCCCCCGCCAGCCTCCTAAAAACAATACCGCCACCAAAGCACCCAATACCTGCAGGTGAACATATTCACCCAGAAAAAACAGCCCAAATCGGATACCGCTATATTCGGTGTGATAGCCGGCGCCCAGCTCATTTTCAGCTTCAGGCATATCAAAAGGAATACGTTTGCTCTCCGCCATGGCACTGATCATAAAAATGACAAATGCAAACGGCTGAAGGATAACAAACGGGACCTTGGCCTGGGCATTGACGATATCAACGATGCTAAAAGAACCCGCCAACATGATAACCGGAACCAAAGAAAGCCCTAAGGCCAGCTCGTAACTGATCATTTGAGCCGCACCCCGGATTCCGCCCAGCAGGCTGTATTTTGAGTTGGAGGCCCAACCCCCCATGGCGACACCGTATACACCTAAAGATGACAGGGCAAAAATATACAGCAAGCCTACATTGAGGTCGGTAATGACAAGCGGGATCTGCCGACCCCAGAGCGTTATATGACTGCCGAAAGGAACAACCGCAAACATCATCAGGGCTGTAGTGGCTACCACAGCAGGTGCCAGCAGGAAGATGAAGCGGTCAGCAGTCGCTGGAACAATATCTTCCTTGATGAGCATCTTGATGCTATCTGCTATCGGCTGCAGCAGGCCATATTTTCCGGCCCGGTTCGGGCCGTAGCGGATCTGCAAACGGGCTAAAAACTTGCGCTCCACCCACACTAGATATGCGGCCAGCAACAACAGCGCCAGAAGCACTAAACCCAATTTAACGATCAAGATGATGAATCCCACAAACCAGTCTAGCATGCTGTTTGCCTGTTGTCTGTTGTAAGTTTTTGGTTGCTATAAAGAATCATTCAAGTGTTTTTGCTGAATTGTTTAATTTGCGTATCTGATCTTTGGTAACCAATTCAGGATCGGTGTTCATTATTTGCCACCCCAACTCTGGGCTACGGGGAATTACCAGCATTCCGGAAGCCATGTTCTCAGCCACCTGTAATTGGGCCGTTATCGTTCCGCTTTGCAATTCAACAGCCACCTGATCCCCATCAGCCAGGTTTAGCTGTTTGGCGTCAGTTGATTGCATGAAAATACCGGGCGTGCAAGCCAGTTCCTGCAAGCACGTTGAATAAGCAGAGAGTTCTTCGGTCCCAAAGGTTCGCTCAACCATCAGAATCTCTAACTGGCCCTCTTTTGCCAAGCCGCTGTTTATCTGTTGGCGCTCAAACTGCCCCTGGGATTGAAGCGCTTGGAAAAAGCGGGCTCCCTCTGGCGGAATTTCTGCAAAACTTGGCAGCGCTTTAAATCCGGATTCATTTTTGACCAGCCATTGCCTTATCTCAGCCCTCAAATTATCTGTGTCCGATTGTGGCTGGCTGTCTATCAAATGAGCCAGCCATTGCCAGGCTGCCTGAGGTTCAGAGCCCGGGATTTGCGTGCTGTATACCCGGGGGGGGTGATCTCCGCCACCTGTCTGCGTGATAGGAATACCACCCCGATAGGCAGGTCCTACAACCTGGGCTCTGCCTTCCTGATTGATGTAGATGCCTCCGCTTTCATAAAGGGTTGTTGTCGGCAGAAAAATATCTGCTTTCTCGGCCACCTCGGAATTGAGATAATCCATTACGACTAACAACTCTAACTGCTGCAGAGCCTGTTCAAGTCGCTTTCGGTTCGGGAACTGCCACAGCGGATTATTTTCAACCAGGATCAGCCCTTTGATCGAACCCTGCTCAATAGCACTGATGAGTGCTGCCACGGAATGGTTTTCATCTGCAAGCAGTCCCGCCGCAAACCCATTGGCACCGGGCATCAGATAAAACAGGCCGCAGGATTTTCCGGCGGTCTTTAACAGTATGGCGACATCGGCAGCCATTATCGGTGTTTGCTGGTGCACCACTTCCGTACCGCATACAATTACAGGTTGCTGACAGGCCCTCAGCTTTTCAGCCAGGGCAACGAGGTCTGCTTGCCGAGCGTCTGAGATCTGTTCGATGGTTGCAAGGGCCTCATACCATTCGCGCGCTGACCCGTCCAAGTTTTTTCTGGTTTCCGGCTCAAGGGCTGCGCGGATCATGGCGCCAAAATCGGCAGAAGCCGCATCCGGATTGGCGGGCAGATGCGTGAATTCAAATGGCATAAATATGGGCCGCGGATCGAAAACAGCAACTGTCGCGCCTTTGCGCACAGCCTGGCGCAGAGCCAGCGCCAGCATGGGCGCTTCGTTCAGCGGATCAGCACCCAACACTGCAATAAAATCAGCTGATTCAATTTCACGCATTGAGATCGTCAGGTCCGAATCGAGTCTGGAAATGGCTGTTTTTACTTTGCGACTGATGGCTTCATCAACAAAGTACGCCGGTGGCTGCCAGCTGTTTTCCTGGCTGACGTGTTTGACCATGGCCAGCGTTTCAAGGCTGCTGCGGTTCGAACCGACACAGGCTACCGCCTGTTCACCATCTTGGTGAGTAATGGCGTCCAGTCGTTGTTTTAAAGCTGCAAGCGCCTGGTCCGGGGATGCGGTCTGACCGTCTACACGCGCACAGCGGGGACGTTGTTCCTGACTGTTATAAAGAAAACCATAGCGGCCGCGATCACAAATAAAATACCCGTTGATGACTTCGCTCAGACGGGCTTCTTGTCTGACGACTTTGCGATAACGACTGCTGGCGATGGTATGGCAGCCCAGGGAGCAATTGATGCACAGCGACGGGCTGCGCTCATAATCCCAGCGCCGGCCAACATAGCGTGAAGGTTTATCGGTGTAAACGCCAGTAGGACATATATCAATGAGGTTGCCTGAAAAGGGGCTTTCCAAGATGCCTTCCTGATAGCGCCCGAAATAGGTCTGGTTGGCGGATTGCATTGCGCCCAGATCGCGGTAACCGCCGAATTCCTGATAATATCGCGAACAGCGATAACAATGGATGCAGCGGTTCATTTCATGCTGAATCAACGGCCCCAGATACTGGTCTGGATAGGTGCGTTTTTTGCCCGGATATCTTCGGATGCCGTGGCCGCCGGATACCGTCATATCCTGCAGAAGACAATGTCCGCCAGCATCGCAAACAGGGCAATCATGAGGGTGGTGCAGCATAAGCCACTCGATCACGGATTTGCGAAATGCCACCGCTTCTTCATCGATCGTCGATACCACCATGTCATCCTGGGCATCGACCATGCAGCTCATCTGAACCCCTTTAAACGGACCCTGTAAAAACTTAACCGCACACACTCGACAAGCCCCTACAGATCCCAAAGCGGGATGATAACAAAAGCGCGGAATCATGATCCCCAGCTGTTCGGCCGCATCGATCACCTTGGTGCCTTCGGCAACCTCAATTTCGCGATCGTCGATGATAATCTTTGGCATCTGTATGTCCGTGGTCCGTCGTCCGTCGTCCGTTGTTTCAGATTAGCAAATATTAACTGTTTAACTGCTTATAACAATTTTTATACTAAGTAGAAGCAGTCTTAAATGGACATGTCTTCTGATGAATATGTGCCTCAACTTCTTCCCGGAAATGGGTCAACAAGCTTTGCAAGGGTGCTACAGCTCCGGGTGCAAAAGCGCAATAGGCGCTCCACAAATGTTTGCCCATCTCTTCCAAGATCGGTATATAATCTTGTTCGCCATCACCATTTTCTATTCGAGCGAGCAAATCCCGGACGTAGGGCAGACCTTCCCGGCAAGGGGTGCACCAACCGCAGGATTCGCGCGCGAAAAAATCGGTCAAATTCAAGGTGGCATCCACTAGGCACGTGTGTTGGTCAAACACCATAATGGCACCGGTACCCAGGCGGTTACCTGCCTTTTTTAGAGATTCAAAATCCATCTCAATGTCATAGTGCTCCCTGGGCAAAAAGCCGGTGGATGCGCCGCCCGGCAGGCAGGCCTTAAATTCAGAGCCCTCGGGCATACCACCGGCAATCTTTTCAATGATCTCACTCAACCGGACGCCGATGGGCAGTTCATATGCCCCCGGCCGGTTGACCTTGCCGCTGATACAAAATATTTTGGTCCCTGCACCGGTATCGGTGGTGGCAAGACCTTTAAACCAATCCGGTCCATGGCGTATAATATGCGGTATGTAGGCAAAGGTTTCGACATTGCTCAGCACGGTAGGCAGATCCCACAGACCTTTTTCGGTCGGATACGGGGGCGGCTGCATTGGATTTGGTCGTTTGCCCATCAGCGCATTCAATTGCGCGGTAACCTCCCCGCAGATATAGCGCCCGCCGCTGCGATGCACAACGATATCCAGGGAATAGTCACTGCCCAGTATGTTAGTGCCCAGATAACCCGCTTCTTCAGCCAGTTTTAGTTCTCGTTCCAGAATTTTGGCCCCGCTTTCATACTCGGGCCGGATAAAGATAATGCCTTTTTCGGCTTTGATGCTGTAACCGGCAATGATCATACCCTCAATCATCATGTGCGGGTTGGTATGGATCAACACGCGATCTTTGAATGTTCCGGGCTCCATTTCATCCGCATTGCAGACAATGTACCTTGGAAGGGGGGCATCTGTGGCAACTGTTTTAAGTTTAAAACCCGTTGGGAAGGCGGCACCGCCCCGCCCCAACAGATTGGAATCATCAACCATTTGGATGGTATCAGATTCACTATGCTGTTTGAGGGTCTCTTTCAGGGCCTCATAGCCACCGTTTTGCTCGTATTCTGCCAGCGTGTTGATGCGGTCCGGCTTGCGGTTTTCCAAAAGTATCTGCGGATACGTTTCCATAAATTCTCTAAATTTTTTAATTTAAGAATTCACCACAGAGTTCACAGAGAGCACAGAGAAAAATTCAAATACTATTTACCAAAAAATTTGTGTCTAGATGAATCTCTGTGTGCTCTTTGTTCTCCGTGGTAAAATATCTATTTTTCAGCTTCGGATCGAAGCTTTTCTAAGATCTTATCGATTGTTTCCGTCGTAAGAGGGCCATAAACCTTGCGGTTGATCAGCATGGCCGGCGCCCGATCACAATATCCAATACAACAGACCGGCAAAAGCGTAAACAAACCGTCAGCTGATGTGCCGCCCACATCGATATCCAGTTTTTGACAGAGATAATCCTTTACGGAATCATATCCGTCCATCCAGCAAATCAGACTGTCGCAAACATGGATCACGTATTTGCCCACCGGCTCACGATAAATAAAGGTATAAAATGTCGCTAGCTCTTCCACTTCGAGGGCAGACATACCCAGCAGTGCCGCTGTCTGTTCGACGGCTTCATCGCTTAAATAGCCATAGTGATCCTGAAGGGCCAGCATGGCATCAACCACCAGCTCCCGCGGGTGATCGGCATGCGCGATCTTCTCTTCTAATGATTTTTTAACGTCACCCGGCAGCATAAGATGTCTTTATCTATTAGCTTAGTTTATGAAAGGTGTCAGGTGTCAGGACACTGTGTTTCACATCGAGACCTAATATCTATCTTGGAACGCTGGTTGCCTTCAGATTTCAAGGCAAAAATTAGGCCCGTCGGGCCAGAGACTGACACCTGACACCCGACACCTGAACACATCAAAACTTTAACGATCAATATCCGGCAAAATATAATCAACTGAGCCGATAATGGCGATTAAATCGGCAATGCTCTCCCCCACCGCCAGCAACGGCATCACTTGAACATTGGCAAAGCCAGGGCCGCGAATCCGCACCCGATAAGCATAACCCAGGCCGTCACTGACGACATAGTAGCCCTGTTCACCGCGCGGAATTTCACAGGCAGCGTGGGCCTCGCCGCGTGGAATTTTGGGGCCCCGGGTGACGTTGATATAATGATGAATGAGGCTTTCGATATCTTTGAGCATATCCTCTCGCCCGGGGATCGCATAGCGGTAATCATCGGTAACGTAACGGCCAGAGGGCATGTTATTGGCCGCCTGGTCAATGATCTGGATACTTTGTCTCATCTCCTCTATCCGCACCAGGTAACGCGCATAACAGTCGCCTTCAGTGGCGGTAGGAACCTCAAACTCAAAGTTTTCGTATCCTGAATAGGGCATTTTTTTGCGCAAATCCCAATCCAACCCACAGCTGCGCAAGTTAGGACCCGTCACTCCCCAGTCCATGGCTTCTTGTAAGGAAATGCGGCCAACTCCCTGGGTGCGGGCTTTAAAGATCGGATTTTTGCGAATTAAATTTTCATATTCAGTCAAACGCTGTGGGAATATGTTGACGAACTGATCAACCGCTGCTTTCCAGCCCTCGGGCAAGTCTGCGGCCACACCACCGATTCTAAACCAAGAAGGGTGCAAGCGACCACCGGTAATCAGCTCCACGATGTCCAGAATCATCTCTCGCTCTCGAAAGGTGTAAAAATTCGGTGTCATGGCGCCCACGTCATGGGCATAGGTGGCCAGCCAGACCAGATGGTTGCTCAGGCGGAACAACTCACTGAGCATCACCCGAATCACCTGGGCCCGCTGCGGCACTTTGATGTCCGCAAGGCTCTCTACTGCCAGCAGATAGGGCAAATCATTGGCCGCACCCGCCAGGTAATCCACCCGGGCCAGATAGGGGATGAACTGGTGCCACGTCTGACGCTCACCGATTTTTTCAACAGCTCGATGGTGATAGCCAATTTCCAATTCCAGCCCCGCAATTTCCTCTCCGTTCAATGAAGCGATATAGCGCAACAACCCGTGGGTGCTGACATGATGAGGGCCGATGTTGAGGATCAACGGCTGCTCACCGTCACCGGTTTTAGCATAGACGCCCCCGTCTAAGGGCTGCAGTTTCTCGGCATCTTCGCGTGTATAGGGCGCCATTTCGGTCGCTCGGCCCGGGTGGCTTTTGCGCAATGGATGCCCCTGCCAGTCAGGCGGCATGATGATGCGGCGCAGATTGGGATGGCCCTCAAAATGAACACCCATCAGATCAAACACTTCGCGTTCATACCAGTTGGCCGAAGGCCAGATGTCGGTAATGCTTTGGATGCTGGGTGTTTTACTGTTTAAAGGGACTTTGAGCCGTATGCGGCTGGCCGAATCGTAGGACAGCAGATGATAGACCATGGTGTAGTCCGGAAAATTCTCCGGCTGCCGGCGAGCGGATTCGTCGATGGCTGTCAAATCGTCCAGGCGCTGATATCTGGGTGTGGCCTCATGCTTCAGGTATTGCAGCACATCGATAAGTCGGTTTTCGGTGACCTGCAATGTGAGCATGTCAGATGCGGGCGCTACGGGTTGCAGCGCATCACCAAATCGGGCACTCAGCGCTTGCGATAATTCTTGATCGGATGAATTGAGTTCGATCTGCCGTGCAGGCGGTGTCCACATCAGATCCGAGCGGCTGCCCCAGAAATCAGGAGGCACAACCGATGTGCCCCGGATAGCTGTTCCCTGCATGCCGGGTCCGCGAGGATCCCGCAATTTGGTCTGGCCGTCTACCCGCAGGGGTGTAACACTTCCCTGGGTTCCGCCTTTTAAATGGAATATGGGACGGGTGGGACTTTCGGTTTCGATTTTTTTCTGTAGCTCCACAATGCCTTGCAGAACGGCCTCCGGCCGCGGCGGGCAGCCAGGTATATACACATCTACCGGAAGGATCTGATCGATGCCTTGCACGACACTATAGACGTCATACATACCACCGCAGTTGGCGCAGGAGCCCATTGAAATCACCCATTTGGGTTCGGCCATTTGCTCGTACAAACGCAAGACAACCGGGGCAATCTTTTTAAAAACCGTACCAGAAACAACAAGCAGATCGGCCTGTCGTGGAGAGGGGCGCAACACTTCGGCACCGAAACGGGCCAAGTCGTAACGAGCTGTCAAAGCGGTTGCTTTTTCAACAAAACAGCATGAGAGCCCGAAAAACATCGGCCAAAGGCTGTATTTGCGTGCCCAGTTAATTAAGGCATCGGTGCCGCTTAGCAAGCGGTCGCTTAATCCTTGTGGGTTAGTGGACCCCAATCGAGCCCCCCCTTTCGCCAAACGTATAATAAACCCAGCAGCAACAAGACGATAAAAAATGAAATTTGCAGCCAGCCGGCCCAACCGAGTTTGCCATGAGCGATGGCCCAGGCAAAAATAAAAGCACCCTCGACATCAAATATCAGAAAAAAAATAGCCACCAAATAAAAAGGGACCGGATACTGCAGACGGGCGCTCCCGGTGGGAATGATACCGCTTTCATAAGGTCTCAACTTTTCAGCTGTTTTCTTCTTTTCCCCGAGCCAGACCGCAATAAATAGCTGAGATGCAACAAAAATGAGAATCAGCACGACATAGATCGCCAAGCTGAAAACGTTGGGTTCCCAAGGAGATAATGCGCCGGATGCAATAATCGATTCCATAGCGTCACCGCTGTCGTTTTGATCTGCGGTATCAAAAAAGATCTAATGCAAAAAGAGAGTTAAGATAAAGTGGATGCTTGTTGCTAATGCAACTGCAAAGTATTGAATAAAGACAACATATATTCAAGGTGATTTCGCTGGTAGCTGCGTGCGAATTTGTTTATATAGATTAGCACCAACGAAATTGCAAGGTAAATCAAGGGCAAATCTGTGCGATCTTAAAGCCTTGCAGCAAAGGAAAACACCAAAGTGGTTTACGGTTCTGAAGCCAGAATCCAAGAGGCCGCATCATATAGATCCGCGGCCACATAATCGGCCCCCAATTTGGCAGCCGCCAGATCCGATTGGGCTTGTTGATAGTTACCGGTCTTCACCAGAATCGAGCACCCGCATCCTGCGTTGTGAGCACACTCGATGTCCCGGGCACTGTCTCCAACCATTATGCTCGCCGCCAGATCAATATGATACTTTAATTGGGCCTGAACGATTAGGCCAGGGGACGGTTTGCGACAATCGCAGCCATCTTGCGGCATATGGGGGCAGAAAAATATATCACATATATTGCCGCCCTTTTGTTCAGCAGCCGCTTTAAGTTTCGTATGAATGTGTTCAAGTTCGGTTAGGGTAATGAGTTGCCGCGGCAGCGCCGATTGGTTAGTAATCACCATAATGGTGTAACCGGCGGCGGTCAAATCGCTCAGTGCTTCTAAACTGCGGGGCACAAATTTAAATTCCGACCAGTTTTTGATGTAGGCATCAGAGTCCTGGTTGATGGTACCATCTCGATCGAGAAAAACCACTTTCTTCAGCAAAATAGTCAGCTCCCCAATTGTGTGTTAAGCAGTGATCACGAGCAACTGCCTGGACGCCAATCGCCCATTGATTTTTTTTAATTAATTAGTACGAATCACTGTAGAGACGATAAAGAGCCGATTGGTTGATAAAAATTACAAATAACCGCAGAGTCGAGCTACGGATTGTTACGCCTGTCTATTCAGCAACCAGGATGGGATCGACGAAGCCGTCTTGTATCAGAATTTTTTCCTGCTCAATGGCTTCTTCCAGGGTCGTAAACCGGCCGACCCGCACGCGATAAAAGACCTGATCGCCGCGGTCATATGTCACAATATGAGCGTTTTTATAGCGGAGCGCCAGTTGGCGCCTTTGTTTCTCAGCATTTTCACGACTCACGAAAGCACCGACCTGAAAAGTGAAATTGCCAGTAGAGTAATCGCCGGCTTTGTAAGTCGACGCCGAAGTGCCGGAAGTTGTTGTTCGTTTGCCCAGAGCAACGACTTCAACTCTGGCGGTACCCGGGCCGACGATACCAATTTGTTTAGCAGCCGTATAGGATAGATCGATTATTCTGCCGCGCACAAAAGGTCCGCGATCGTTGATGCGCACCTCCACGCTGCGATTGTTTTCCAGGTTCAGCACCCGAACATAAGTGCCCAGCGGCAAGGTTTTGTGCGCCGCGGTCATGGCATACATATTATAGATCTCACCGTTGGACGTTTTTTTGCCGTGAAATTCGCGCCCGTACCAGGAGGCCAATCCCCTTTGACGGAAACCTTCCGAATGGGGCAGTGGCTGATACCACTTGCCAAGAACTTTATAGGGTTTGGGTTGGCCGGGCTTGCTGGGCGGTGGCGGTTGTGAGGTCTGGGGCTCGCTCGCACAGCCGAAACACCAGAAAACAAAGCTGGCACAAACCAGAATGAAACCTAAACTACTTAAACGAATGCGTAGACGTCGGATGCCATACATAACCATTAATTCTTTAGCCGGCAGGATCGTTGATACCGCCAATTCCAATGACGCTTCAGGTGAAGGAACGATTTCCGGATGATAATTGTCTCGTATTAGGGTTTGCGCTTTTGAGGTCGCCTTTTTCGTTTTGGCCGCTTTGGACGATAAAGAGCCAATTCCAGAACGTCTTTCATTTTATCAACAAAATGAAAGCGAATTTCCTTTTTGACTTTAGCAGGAACATCCTCAAGGTCCTTTTGATTCCACTCCGGCAGGATAATTTCTTTGATACCGGCCCGATGAGCGGCCAGAACTTTTTCTTTGATACCACCAACCGGCAGCACCTGGCCCCTGAGTGTAATTTCACCGGTCATTGCCAGGTCTTTGGGAATGGTTTTGCCGGTCAGCAGAGAGGTCAGGGACGTCAACATAGTTACACCCGCCGAAGGGCCGTCTTTGGGGATCGCCCCGGCCGGCACATGAATATGTAAATCATGCGCGTCAAAAAAATCTTCGTCAACATTCAATTGTTTCGCGTTGGAGCGGATAAAACTCAGCGCTGCTGTTGCCGATTCTTTCATGACATCGCCCAGCTGACCTGTGAGGGTCAATCCTTTTTTTCCTTTCATCGCAGTGGCTTCAATGAATAAGAGCTCACCACCGGTGGGCGTCCAGGCCAAGCCCGTGACCACACCCGGTGTCGACACTCTGGTTTTGGTTTCAGAGGTAAATCGGATCGGCCCCAGGTAACCGTGGATATCGTCTAGGTTGATGGTTACCGCTTTGGCCTTTCCGGTGGCTATCTTGCTGGCCACACCACGGCAAACATTGGCGATCTCCCTTTCTAGATTGCGCAATCCGGCTTCACGCGTATAGCCGGTGATGATCTGTTTGAGGGCGCCCTGGCTAAATTTTATCTGCTTGGATTTTAAGCCGTGTTCATCCCGCTGCCGCGGGATGAGATAGCGTTTGGCAATTTTGAGCTTTTCATCCAAAGTGTACCCGTGCAACATCAATACTTCCATACGGTCCCGCAAAGCCGGCGGTATGGTATCTAAAATATTAGCAGTTGTAATGAACATCACCTTGGAAAGATCAAAGGGGACGTCCAGGTAATGATCGGTGAAAGAAAAGTTTTGTTCGGGGTCCAGTACTTCCAGAAGCGCGGAAGACGGATCGCCGCGAAAATCACTGCCCACTTTATCGATTTCATCGAGCATAAAGATCGGATTGTTGGATTCGGCCCTTCGTAACCCCTGTATAATTCTGCCCGGCAGCGCGCCGACATAAGTCCGCCGGTGCCCACGAATTTCAGCCTCGTCTCTGACACCGCCCAGAGAAATGCGATGAAACTTGCGGCCCAGGGCCCGCGCAATCGATTGACCCAGTGACGTCTTACCGGTTCCTGGGGGGCCGGCGAAGCATAGAATCGGGCCTTTTGACTCCGGCTTTAACTTGCGCACCGCCAAATATTCGATGATGCGCCGTTTGGGTTTTTCGAGCCCATAGTGGTCTTCATCCAATATCTTTTGTGCTTTTTTGATATCAACATTATCCGGGGTGCTCTCGTGCCACGGCAAAGCGGTAATCCAATCCAAATAGGTGGATGCCACGGTATATTCAGCGGAAGAAGGATGCATTCTCGACAGCCGATCCAGTTCGCGCTCGGCTTCTTTGCGGGCTTCAGGGGGCAAATTCTTTTCTTCAATTTTAGCCCGATATTCTTCAATTTCGACCTGGGTCTCATCTTGTTCGCCCAGCTCCTCTTTGATAGCCTTAAGCTGTTGCCGGAGATAATACTCCTTCTGACTCTTATCCATGTCACCTTTGACCTGGCTCTGAATTTTGTTGCCCAGTTCAAGAACGCTGAGCTGATGATTCACCAGACGGGTGACTTCTTTGAGGCGCTCCTTTACATTTTGAGTTTCGAGAACCTTTTGCTTTTCCTGCGGCGTGGCATTGATGGTGGATGCCACCATATCCGCCAGAGTGCCGGCTTCAGGAATCGATTTGGCCATCTGGCCAATCTCAGGTGGTAACCCTGGGGAAAGCTCAACGATTCGAACAAACTGACCGATAAGGTTGGACATCAGTGCTTCGGTTTCCTTCCCCTTGGTCTCGTTCTCTTCCAGCACCTGGATCCGGGCTCGCAGATAGGGTCTGCTGTTTTCCCAGGATTTTATTCTGAAACGGTGAAGACCCTGTACCAGAAGCTGGGTTCGATTGTCCTGGGTCTTGGCCATTTTCAGGATAAGGGCGCTGGTGCCGATCGACGCCAGATCATTGCGCTCGGGCTTTATTCCCTCTTCCGGCTTCTTGGATACCACCAGGCCGATAATCCGATTCTGCGCCATGGCCTCATCAATCAGCCGCACCGACTCACCCTGCATCACCACCAATGGTAATACCATTTTCGGAAACAGGGCTGCGTCAAATAGTGGCAGAATCGGAAGCAGTTCGGGTATTTTTTCGGAATCGATTTCGACCGGTGATTTTTGATCAGGTTGATCCGTCATGAGTTCCTCCAGAAGGGGGTGTCTGGGTTTTTATAAAATAATTTGGATCTTGGTATTTAAAAATTTGAAAAGCCATCTACCAGATGAATATCATCCGTCTGATATCGGGATCTTATGAGTTTTTTCGATCGGCATTTTTGCCAACCGGATCTCGAGCAGGCCGCTGGTATAACCGGCAGATACGACTTCTGGATCGATGGGTGCCGGCAGATAGAGTATTCTTTCAAAGCGACCATACTGTATCTCGGCAAGTCGATAGGTGGTGTCATCGGTGCAATGTCGGGCAACGCGGTTCCCCTTAATCCTGACAGCCTTACTGCTGATTTCAACTTCCAGATCCTCTTTATCAATTCCAGCAACTTCGGCAACGATCACAATTTCATCCGGCGTTTCATTCATATCCATCGGAGGTTTCCAGGTTCGTTCGGCTAACGTGAAGGCCGGACTCATCGATCGAAACATGTCTTCGATTGTTTTTTCAAGGTTAGAACCCAGATGACCAAAATCTTCGGCAATTCTAATTTTGATAAAGTCCATCACCGGCTCCTAAATGTCTAATCTGATAAATTGTTTTGGATGTTATAAATCGAGTCAAAATAACACCGTTTGGATGCTTTGTAAAGCTTGACAAGAAACCATGTATGATTAATTTTTTGGCCAACTAAGTCCTTAAAAATAAGGAGGTTTTAATATGTCGATCGTCAGATGGGATCCTTTTCGGGACGTGGCCGCATTACAGGATCGTATCAATCGAATTTTCAGCGAATCCTTTGGTGGCTCGCGCGAAATGGATGATGACAGTGGGCTTCACGACTGGCGGCCGCCAGTTGATATCTATGAAACAGCCGAGGGTTTTATCCTCAAAGTGGAATTAGCCGGCATCGAAAAAGAAGATGTCACCGTAGAGGTTAAAGATAATATTTTAACGCTTAAGGGTGAAAGACTGCTGGATCCGGAAATCAAAGATGAGCAATACTACCGCAAAGAGCGCACCTTTGGCAAATTTCAACGCTCGTTTACGCTGCAGGAATCCATTAAGCCCGAACACGTTAAGGCATCATTTAAAAACGGGATTTTAACGATCACCGTCCCAAGGCCCGTGCAAGAGAAAACCAAACAGGTCACCGTCAATATTGATTAGCCCATTTAGCTGGGCCTGACGTCAGCCGACCCCGGAATCTCTTCCTTTTTTCATGCTCGATGCAGGCCCTCGCTGGCACTTTCAAAACCCGATGCGTTTGCCCACCAGCCGGTTCATTGATCTCGATAACGGCAAGATATCACCGCCAATGGCTTGTGAAAAAAATTTGCCCTTTGAGCATAAATACCGTATGAAGCAGCTATGGCCACCGAAAGCAAGCCGACAGACAAAATTGTTATCGGTTCTCAGTACTTTTTGTATTTCGGCGTACTGGGAATTCATTTGCCATATTTTAACCTGTACTGCTATCATTTAGGCTTCAGCGGCCTGAACATCGGGGTCTTATCTGCTGTTCGTTCGGTCGCTATGGTTATTTTCCCCCTCATCTGGGGTGCTCTGGCTGATCGCCTTAGCGCCCGTCGCCCCATATATATTTTGTGCAGTTTTTGCAGCGCCCTGATCTGGATGCAGTTTCTTTTCACCGTTAACTTTGTTCCGATGCTGATCATCACCACCCTTTACGGAATGTTCTACGCCCCCATCATATCTTTTCTGGAAGCATTCACCATGGACATTTTGGGAGAGGAGAAAAAAAGTTACGGTCACATCCGTGTCTGGGGATCCATTAGCTTTATTTTCGTTGTGCTGGTACTCGGTAAAATGATTGATGTTTACTCGGTAGAAATTATTGTGGTCCTTATTCTTGCCGGATCACTGATGTTTTCCTTAATCTCAACTCAAATCCCTGCGATTCAACCGCCAAAAAAAAAACGCCTAACCACAGGTGCCGGCAGCCTGCTGGACGGTAGAGTGCTGGTATTTTTGTTTTGCGCATTTTTAATGCTTGTCAGCCATGGGGCCTATTACGGCTTTTTTTCGATCCACCTGGAAAATTTGGGATATGGCAGTACCTTTATCGGATTAACCTGGGCCCTGGCGTCCGCTGCCGAAATCCTGGTGATGATTCGATCCGATCAAATTTTCCGCCGCTTTTCGCTGGAATCTGTCCTAATATTTTCTTTTATGATCGCCGCACTGAGGTGGTTTGTGCTTTGCTTTGTTCAATCTGCAGCGGCAATTCTACTATCCCAGATCTTGCACGCTGTCACCTACGGCACCTTTCACATTGCCAGCATTTTGTACATTGATCGTCTAACACCCGACAAAGCCAAGACCCTGGGTCAAGCGGTCAACAATGCGGTCAGTTACGGCCTGGGTTTGATGGTCGGCTTTTTTTTCAGCGGCTATCTGTACGAAATCAGCGGTGCATTCACTCTGTTTATGATCAGCAGTTTGATTGCTTTATCGGGTGGACTGTTGTTCGGGGGATTCTATCTGGCAAGTCGCAGGCATGTCGTAAAATAAGGGTGTCAGGTACTATAGTTCCGCCGTTGGCGGTTCAGGTGTCAGGTTTCAGCCCTCTGGCTGCTGGCTTCTGGCTACTCGCTCACGGCCATGAGCCAGAGAGCATCGGAAAGAGGAGAAAGAGATCAGTAGGTCAATTCGATAATGCAGTTACAATTTTCGGCGTTAGGTATACATAGTAATAGGTAATTTAATTTAACTGAAATTGAATATCGAAGATTGTAAAGCGGTTTCAAAAATAGTAGATCACGTCCAAGGGCAAGGCGAAAACCGATTCAAAAGTGGAGCATACACGATAGTATTCGAGCATTTTGAATCGGTTTTTAACGCAGCCATTGGGCTGCCTGTCCGCCTCCGGCGGATTAGATGCATTTTTGAGACCGCTTTTTAGTCGCCTTTATGGGGGAAAAACAAATACCTCAACCAATGCCGCAGTGTATTTCCCTGCAGCAAATCCCGGTCCAATTGATCTATTTCAGCATACAGATTGGCAGATTGCAAAAACCATTGTTTGCGCGTTGTAAAGGATTTCTGCGGGTCAAGACGCTTGACCACTTTGGCTGGATTGCCGGCTGCAATACAATTTGAAGGAATGGAATTAACGACTACAGCACCGGCGCCGATGATGCTGTTTTCTCCGATGGAAACCCCTTTGCAGATAATAGCGCTATCGCCTATCCAGACATTCGCAGCGATCTCAATCGGACCCGTCTTGCCCAAAGCAACCCGGTTATAGATATCATGCCAGTCGGAATCGGTTATATATACACCACTGGCCAGCATACAGTTGTCACCAATATTTATTTTTGCGGCCGAGCTGACTCTAACTCCCGGACAGACAATACCGTAGTCACCAAATCGAATCTCTCCATTTAATTGCGCATCCGACCACACAGAAAACCGCACCCGCTTATCCGAAGTGGCAACAATGGTCGCATGATCACCCATTACAACTGGAGAGCCAAACACTTCCACATACCAGGGTTTGATAACGGTGGCGGATTTCCCAAGAGCGGCAAAATGCGGGCGCAAGAAATGGGCAGTGTAAAACTTTTGAAACTTCAATACCGCTCTTTTGATGACGTATGGGCGGTGATCTTTCTGCAAGGACATTGCCCTTTAATGGTATTCACAAAGATGCTGTTTCCCGTTTTGGAATGGGGCTTAGGTCATCATCAAGACAACCCTCTTTGGTCTATATTTTCCCGGTGGTAAAACTATTCCAATCGCTATTGTCCATGCTTGATAGGACCACTCAGGTAGAATTGGCAAACGGTGATAGCCTGGATGTCGCCCAGAATTGATGGCTGAACAGCTCGCTTGCATGGGTTAAGTTGTAAATCGCATCTGCGGCAATTAGCATCACCGCATTGGTCCAGGTAAGTTTATCCTCGGGCCAGATGACCAGGTCCGGGTAGGTAAATCCGCACCAAAATGACCCGTCTTCATAGCGCCGGTCAATGACCCAGTTGAAAACGATTCTGGCCAGTTCCAGGTTGCCCATAGCGGCCAAGGCCAGCGTTAGCTCAGCTGTTTCTGCAATCGTGACCCAGGGCTTATCCGATACGCAGCGCACCCCCTGGTCCTCAACCACAAATTTCTTCCAGTATTTATCGATCCGTTTTTGAGCCGCTTCACCGGTAATCACACCTGCCAGAATGGGATAGAACCAATCCATCGAATAGCGTGATTTGGTCATATTAAACAAATAGGGTTTATGTTGAATGGCATCGGCCAGCTTGAGACCGGCAGTCTGCCAAGAGGGGACGGAAACCCCTAAAATTTTTGCAATTGCCAGGGCACATTTGATGCTAAGATAAATGGAACTGGATCCCGTCAAAAGTGCCATGCGATCAATATTGCCTTTGGGGCTGATGGCCCAGTAGATCTCACCATTGGCGGTTTGCAGACTCAGGGCAAAATTAATGGCCCGCATCAGGGTTGGCCACAATTGCTTTAGCAGGGCGCGGTCCCCGGTGATTAAAAAATATTGAAACAAACCCACAGCAATATAGGACGATAGGTTGGCGTCTCTGGTTTTGTCTTCGGGAACACCTTGGCGGTAGGCGGTATACCAGCTGCCGTCTTCCAGCTGCCTGTCAGCCAACCAGCGAAACGCCCTTCTGGCATCTTTATAATACCCCCCCACGCTGAGACCCATGGCAGATTCAATATGGTCCCAAGGATCTGATTTTTGGCCCGCAGCCCAGGGAATCTCTCCATCGGATCGTTGCGTTTGGGCAATAAATGACGCCGCCGCACCCACATCCAACTTGGAAAGCGGAAGCTGATTGATGCTGGATCGTTTAAGGTCCACGAAAGGCTATATCCCTCTTTACAATAGGTAGAGACGCATTCTTACAAAGGAATCCATTCTTATGCAAGTACAATATCATCCGTGTTCTGGGCATCAACACGGCTAGCTGAAATTCAGGTGAAAATCAGCTGAGCCGAGAATCGGGGCCGCATCTTTGTAAACCATTTTTTTCTTTTTCACGTCTTAGCAGTCAGAACATCTGACAAAAGGAGGAAAGACAAATGAAAAAAATGTTAATGATACTGGCGATCGTCGGTTTGACAGGATTGATCTTCAGCGGACCATCATGGGCTGGCAATTACCAGCAGCGCCTAAAACAGCAGCAAAAAAAAATCTGGAAAGGCTTTAACAAAGGCCAACTGACACGGCATGAAACACGGCAGCTGATAAGAGAGCAGCGCAAGATTCGCCAACACCTTCGGTCTTATGCAAGTGATGGACAATTGTCACGTAAAGAGAAGAAACGCATAAACCGCTGGCTGCATAAATCCAATCGGCATATCCGGCGATTAAAGCAAAACGAAAACGAGAGGAATCGACGCTGGAATACACAGCGATTCTGGTGGCTACGTCAACACTATGGCCGGCAAGCGGATCGCGATCTCTGGCACATCTGGTAAGCGAGCCTACCGTGTGCTGCAACCTTATAGGGCCTTAGTTGAGGGGTTTTCAAAATGATCGTATAACAGTTGTGGACAATCGTATTTTGAGCCATTATGATGAGAACACTTTTTTAATAACTGTTCTTATGGGCGAATAGACTGGCAGATACTGAAAAATGACACCCCCGGCACATAAACCGCCTGGCTCTCAAACCGCTGATCCGCAGCTGACCCAACTGGTCATAAAGGCCAGAGACGGAAATCGCTTGGCTTTCGATCAACTGATCGATCGCTACCAGGGAGACATATATCGCATGATTTTTTACCGCATACATCGGCAAATGGATGCTGAAGATTTGACTCAGGACGTATTTGTCCGGGCCTTTCGCAGCATTTCCCGGCTTCGTGAGCCGGATCGATTCCGCAGCTGGCTGTATAGGATCGCCGTAAACCGGGTAAACGACTATCTTCGTAAAAAAAGAGTCCGATCCATCTTCCAATCAGCCGATGAGGGCCCCGAGATTCAACCGGAAGCAGATGAACACCGCGAGAAACCCGAGGCTCTGGAACAGGTTTTAATTGAAGATTTCTGGCGGCAAGTTGAACGCATCGCCCAGAAATTATCGAAAATGGAACGCGAGGTTTTTATGCTGCGTTTTATGGACGATTTGAACATTGCTGAAATCGCCCAAATACTGAAGAAAAGCGAAAGCACCATAAAAACCCATCTGTATCGGGCTTTGGCAAAATTTAAAAAAGAAAAAGACTTGCGTCAGTTTCTTCAGGAGGATTTATCGTGAGTCATCACAACTCAATTGCTTCTCATCTGGGAGAAAAAGACATTCTACAGGCAGTGATCGATGAAACCGATCTGTCCCAGAGCTTAAAACAGCATTTGAATGAATGCGCTGATTGTCGACTGCAAGCGGAGCGTTTACAACAGGAGCTGTCACGCTTTGGGCAACTGGCCAAGCGCTATGCACCTGAGCCCCGCAAGCGGGTAAGCATCGACACCGACAGGGTTAAAGTGCCATTTTTGAGCTGGAAATTTGCTTTTGGCGCTGCGGCCGTCGCCGCCACTGTTATCGTCGTCTGGGCAACAGTTTTAATTCAAAGCCGGCAGCCAGGTAGTGTTGGAAATTTAGCAAAAAATATGGTAGAAGCAGAGAGGCTGATGACAGAGATAAATGATCTGGTGGAAAACGCGCTGCCAACGGTCTATCTGGAAATTGTTGGTGAAACCGATTTGAACCCGGATGAAGAGTTTCTGGAATTTCTCATTCCGGCCACAGAAGACACCCCTCAAATATCCGCATTAACGATGAAAGGACCCGCAAGATGTTGAAAAAGGTCTTGATGGCTATGCTGCCGATCTTGGTGATAAGCCTGCCCGCAATTGTCAATGCGCAGGATGTGCCTTCCGGTAAGTGGTGGTACAATAAAAAGGTGGTGAAAAATCTCAATCTGACCTCAAATGAGGTCCGTCAGTTAGATGGACTATATGAAGACAGCCATCGCAAGCTCATCGATCTGAAAAGCGCGGTAAAAAGGGAACAGTTTGAACTCGATACGCTCCTGGGGAAAGAACCTGTCGATGATGCCAAAGTCCGCAAACAGTTCCAACGCCTTGAGAAAGCTCGCACTGACCTGGCCAATGAGCGTCTGGGTTTTGTTATCCGCGTCAGGGAGATTATTGGTGCCGATCGGTTTCAGCAACTGAAAACATCCTATAAAGATTGGCGCTAAGATAAATTCTTTTACGAAGCGTCTTTTACCCTCGTTTACAATATGCAGATGCTTTAAACCCGCCTTTTTTCACGCTTGACTTTAGTCCGCGCATTGTTTAACTTACCTTTCATACACAACCTGCATTTCGCTTTTATTTGAAACCGGTTTTACCAGCGCGGGGTTCGGTCGATTGTAGACGAACCCACATATCGCATTCCTTCTTTGACTAGGCAGTATCGTTTCAGTTTTGCCACATGCCATTCATCCTGTACTGGGTTTATAAAAGGAGGAGTTGATGATCAGAGATTATACCAAATTACGCGTTTAAAGCCTCCAACGGCGTTCCTCGCTCGTATGGAGGCTTTTTTGTGCCCGCAAGAATCAAAAGGGCTAAAACATTCGCTGCGCCGGTGTAAAGCAAACGGACCGCCGGCGCTATAAGTGATCCATCGACATTGCGCTCAACGCTGCAAGAAAGGAGGAAAAATGGCTGACAGTGTGTACAAAGTCATCAGACTGGTAGGAACGAGTCCGACTTCATGGGAAGAGGCCGCCAAAAATGCAGTTGAAACCGCGGGCAAATCTCTGAGAGATCTGAGAGTAGCCGAAATTGACAAGCTGGATATGAAAGTTGAAAACGGCCAGGTTGTCGCTTTCCGTGCGCTGGTGAATCTGTCCTTTAAATACGGCGGCGAAGGTTAAGCCGACAGCTGTAAAGTCATCAACCCCTAAAATACATGCTGATCGTTGTAAAAAGATAAACCTCCAAAACGAATTCTAAGCGCTTCTTTTGGGGGTTTATTTATTTTATGGCGCAAAAAAAATGAGACCTTCAGCCATGGTTAGCGTTCGCGAACATTATGACAATCATCTTGCAAAGTATTACGCCTGGATTGCCGGCGGTGTCGAAAGGAATCTAACGGAAAATAGAGCCTTTTTTAAAGCGAACGGTATTCAGTCGATGAATCGCGGCCGGGCATTTGATCTGGGCGCCGGCTGCGGGTTTCAATCCATCCCGCTGGCTGAATTGGGATTTCGTGTTGTCGCCTTGGATCTAAGTGCCCGGCTATTGGAACAACTGAAGCAAATCGCGCCGCATCTGCCGATTGAACCTATTTGCGATGATCTATCAAATTTCAGCAACTACGTCCGCGACAATATCGAACTGGTGGTCTGCATGGGCGATACGCTGACCCATTTGGAATCCCTTGAAAATGCTGCAGCCCTGGTACAGCAGGCGCATGATGCACTGCTGCCCGGCGGCCGGCTGATTCTATCGTTTCGAAATTTGTCAGCCGAGCTGGTCGGGCTGGATCGCTTTATCCCGGTCCGCAGCGATGATACAACCCTTTTTACCTGTTTTCTGGAGTATGAAAAAAACACTGTCAAAGTACATGATATCGTCTATGAAAAAAGCAAAGGCCAATGGGTGATGCACAAAAGCGCCTATCGAAAATTACGTATTTGCCCGCAATGGACCCAAAGCACCTTGCAACAAACTGGATTCACAATAGAACATTATAGTGAAAAAAATGGGCTGATTTTCATCATCGCTCCAAAAAAATAGATACCCCAGGATAACCGTTAGCGGCTATTGATCTGATCAATGTTTTTGCCGTTTTTCATTGATTTTTAACCACCAATCGCTTAGACAAGGAGGCTAGACAGAAAAGATTCTGGGCAAAATAGATGCGCAGTTTGCCACGCGCAACATTCTTATAATATTGCGGCTCAGCAAGCCGATACTGCCCCCCTCCACCCTAACTTTATCTGATTGATCATGGATCTTGTTCAATATATTTGGCTCGGCATTTATCTCTTTGCCCTGGCAGCGCTTTTGACCTATGGCATGAATTGCTGGTTTCTGATGCTCATGTACCGCCTGAATTATTCAAAAGCGGCCCAAAAGCATCAACGCATCAAAGATGCCTTTTATCAGTACATAACACCCAAAGACTGGCCCCACGTCACCATTCAGCTGCCCATTTACAACGAGCGCTATGTGGTGAAACGACTGATCGAATCCGTTTGCCACATCGACTATCCAAAAAACCTGCTGGAAGTGCAAGTGCTAGATGATTCAACCGATGACACCGTTGACATTGCGAGCGCCATAGTGGCCCGAATGCAAGCCGCAGGCATCGATATTGTCCATATTCATCGCACCAACCGACGCGGGTTTAAAGCCGGCGCTCTCAGAGAGGGACTCAATACCGCCAAGGGATCGCTGGTGGCTGTTTTTGATGCTGATTTTATTCCCGGTCCAGATTTCCTCAAAGAATCGATACCCTATTTTCAGGACCCCCAGATCGGCATGCTGCAAACCCGCTGGGGCCATATCAATAGTGACTATTCCTTGCTGACCCGTGCGCAATCCATCGGAATCGATGGTCACTTTGGTGTCGAGCAGGCATCACGGGCCTGGGGCGGGCTGTTTATGAACTTTAACGGCACCGGCGGCATCTGGCGCAAAAAAACCATCGAGGAGGCCGGCGGATGGCAGGCCGATACCCTTACGGAAGATCTGGATCTAAGCTACAGGGCCCAGCTGAAGGGATGGCGGCTGATGTTTGCCTCGCAGGTGGTTTGTCCGGCCGAGATACCGGTAACCATCAATGCGTTTAAATCCCAGCAGCATCGCTGGGCCAAAGGCTCGATTCAAACCGCCAGGAAAAACCTGGGCAAGTTGTTAAAGTCGGATGTGTCTTGGCTGGTGAAGATCCAGGCATTTTTGCATCTAACCCACTACATGGTCCACCCGATGATGCTGCTGGTCGTATTGACATCCATTCCAATGCTCTACAGCCAATGGTTTTTTGACTCTCTGGCGTACCCGATTATGATTTTTACCGTGTTGTGCCTGGCAACCTTTGGTCCATCATCTCTGTACCTTTTTTCCCAGCGCATTCTTTACCGCGACTGGAAAACCCGCATCAAATATCTACCCTTTTTGATGTGCCTGGGTACCGGAATAGCCGTCAACAACACCAAGGCCGTCCTGGAGGCCCTGTTTGATATAAAAAGCGGATTCATTCGCACCCCCAAATATGGCATCCGGCAAAAGGGCGAACGCTGGAAAAACAAACGTTATGCCATTCCATTGAATGCCGTATCCATTCTAGAACTTTTTCTCGGGCTATATTCCCTAACCGGGCTTCTCATGTTCTTGCTTTTCAGCAAGTATCTGGTCAGCCCCTTCCTTTTGATTTATACCTCCGGCTTTTTCTATGTGTTCTTTCTTTCGGTGAAACATGGATTTGGAAAAACCGCATCAAGCTAGGCAACTCGATTCCCCTTTTCATCCAGTATTTATGACCATTGTGGGTCTGGGGGTTGTTTCGGGTGTGATTTACTTTTTGAATTTCAGGCTTCAATCGATGTTGGGTTTCAGTCAGCTGCTCGCAGCAACCCGTATCCAATTGTATGTTTTCATATTTTTTGTGTTAAGCCTGCTCTACTTGATCAGCATTTATCTCATCTTTAAATTCCGCGCCAGATGGAGCGGATCTATTCGCATAGTTTCCATCATTATGCTGTTTGCGGTGTTATTCAGAGCCTTATTGGTGCCCGCTGAGCCCGAGGTGCTATCAAAAGATATGTATCGTTATATCTGGGATGGGCGGGTTCAACAAAACGGCATTAATCCTTACGTGTACCCGCCGGATGCCGCTGAACTGAAAGAGCAGCGCGACGATCAGGTATACCCACATATCAATCGTAAATCATACCCGACCCTGTATCCACCCGGTGCCCAGCTGTTTTTCCGGCTATTTCATCTGATCGCTGGCAACAACGTTACCGGTTATAAGGGCCTCATGAGCCTTTTTGATGTACTGACGCTGTTTGTGCTGCTGGCGCTTTTAAGGGTTTATGGGTATGAAGGCTGGCGGATTTCAATATATGCCTGGAACCCGCTGGTGATTTTTGAAATCGCTTACAGCGGCCACCTGGAGGGCTTGACCGTTTTTTGGATGGTACTGGCGTTTTATCTGTATGCCATTCATAAACAGACACCAGCTGTCGCTGCCTTGGCGGTCTCAAGTGCCATCAAGCTTTATCCGGCGCTGCTACTGCCCACATTGTTAAACCGCGGCAACCGCATCAAAGGATGCTTCGCATTTGCTGTGTCGGTTTTTTTGTTTTATCTGCCTTTTTTGGGAGCTGGGCGTAAGGTTTTGGGGTTTTTACCGATATATTTACAAAACCCATATGAAAGCTTTAACCTGGGGGTCAAAACAGCCTTAATGCGGCTGCTGCCGCAAATACATTATTCGGTTTGGAGCCTCATATTTTTGCTCGGCCTGGCCGCCGCCGGATTGGTTATTTTTTTTAAAAACAAGCCATCGGACCTGGCCATCCGATATGCCTTCATTCTGACAGGATTGTTGATTGTCTTGATGCCAGCATCATTGCATCCCTGGTATGTGATTATGTTAATTCCGTTTTTATGCTTTTATCCAACGGTGGCCTGGTTGTTGTTTAGCTGCATGGTAACCCTGTCCTATTTAAAATATATCGCACCATCAGGCATTATGCCGACATGGATTCTTTTGCTGGAATATGGGCTCTTGCTGGCACTGCTGGCCGGCGGACTGATTGCCCGGTGGATCAACGCAAAAAAACAAGGGACCGCCGCCACCCCTGGGCAAAAGGATGCCTACTTTTTAGCGCGTCTTTAACACCATCGGGTTATGAAGACTGACAGATGAACCAAAACAAAAATTTAAACATATCTGTCGTTATACCCACCTACAACGAAGCCGGGGCCATTGGCGATGTCGTCAGGGGCATTCCGCGCGATATCGTCACGGAGATCATCGTTGTCGATAACAACTCTACCGACGAAACGGCTGTGCAGGCGGCCAACGCCGGTGCCCGGGTCATTTATGAGTCTCGCAAAGGATATGGATCCGCCTGCTGGGCCGGCGCCCGGATCGCAGAGAAAAGCGACCTTATTGTGTTTTTAGATGGTGACCGCAGCGATGACCCGGCCCAGCTAAAGGGAATTGCCGATCCGGTGATTCAGGATCGGGCGGATCTGGTTATCGGCAGCCGTATCGACGGTAATCTTGAAAGGGGTGCCATGCCGCTGCATGCTCAGTTTGGCAACCGCATGATTGTGTTTTTGCTGCGCTTGCTTTATGGTGTCCAGATCAGCGATATTGGCTCATTTCGAGCAATTCGCACCCCCACACTATTTGCATTGGGCATGGAGCAAATGACTTACGGCTGGCCGGTGGAAATGGTTGTCAAAGCCGCCCGCAGCCGGTTGCGCATTCAAAGTGTGCCCATCAGATACCGCAAACGAATCGGGGTCTCCAAAGTATCGGGTTCTTTGCGCGGCAGTGTACTGGCAACGTATTATATGTTTTTGGTACCACTCAAGTACCTGTTTAAACGATAGAATTTGACCTAAGTCACCACAGGGAGCACGAAGATTAACCAATTTTATTCCTCCATGTCCTTTGTGATCTTCGTGATCTTCGTGGTAATAATAGCCCAAGTAAACAGATCGGATTCAAAATAAAATTAGTTTTAGGAGCTGACAATGGTTTCACTGGGAATCGGATTGACCAGCGATTGTAATTTAAACTGTGCACACTGTTACCGGGATCAGAACCAGATTGATAATCTAACCCTTACCGATATTCAAAACGTGTGCGACAGCATCCCTGTCGGTGCCATCGGCTTTGGTACGGGTGAGAATGGTCTTAATCCAGAATATACTGACATTATAGAATACTTGCATGATAGACAGATCAGGCTCAGCCTGGCCTCCAACGGCTACACCTTGTCGATAACGCCGGATGAGAAATTAAAATATTTCAGCGATGTGGAATTTTCGGTGGACTTTCCGGATCAGCAGCGACAGGATGCCTTTCGCGGTCAGGGCAACTGGCAAACGGTGATGGATGGTATTGCCAGATGCCGTCGTCTGGGAATTCGCGTTTCGATGCTAGCGGTATTGATGAATGTCAATTATAAAGACCTGGGTAAGATCGCTGCACTTGCAGGATCTTTGAGCGCCGACTTTAGGGTGAATGTCTACCAACCCATGTATACCAATGAATTTATGCCCAGTTTCGACCAGTATTGGCAGGCATTTAATCTTCTGTTTGAAAACACCGAAATTATTTCTGTCAGTGAACCCCTGGTCAATACCTTCTTGGGAGTCAAGGGCCTCAAAGGTACCCCCTGCGGCGGCCACAGCATGCGGGTTACCCCCGACGGACATTTAAAAGCCTGCGTTTACTGGCCGGAATCGGATTTGACCATCGCAGATCTGGTCCAAGAAAAAGAGGCGGTGTTTGATTCGCCTTATTTTCAACAAACCCACCAGACACCGCAATTCTGTTTGACATGCGAACATGTTGACAATTGCGGCGGTGGTTGTGCCGCCCGGCGCAAGCTTCGAAACCGCTTTGATGAGCCCGATGAGTTTTGCCCGATCTTTCGAAACAAACCCATCAGGCTCACAGGACGGCTGTCCTCGGCAACTAAGCCGACCAGAACCGGAACTATCTGTACAACGATCATTAAAGCTTAATTAAAGGATTCCTTTCTAAAATCATGGTGGCTTTTGACTCGAATCGGGAACTTCCGCGCAATTTGTATCTTGAGGTCACCAATAGATGTAACCTCAAATGCAGGGCCTGCATTCTGTATCGCGGAAGTTGGGAGCCGCCGCGCGACGTAACCGTTGACGAGCTGGTCCGGATAACCCACCAACTGCCAACGCTGGAACGGATTGCGCTGCACGGCATCGGTGAGCCGCTGTTAAATAACGCCTTACCGGACATGATTCGCCACTTAAAAAATCACTCTGTGTTTGTAGTGTTTAACTCCAATGGAATATTATTGGATGAACGCTGGCAAAATGAACTGATGGAAGCCGGTCTGGATGAACTGCGTATTTCTCTGGATGCCGCCAATGCGCGGGGATACAAGGCCATGCGCGACAGCGATCGCTTTGATCAAATTGTTACTAACTTACGGACTTTTGTAAAGCGCATGCGCCGGCAGCAGTTGTCTCACCCCACCCTTTCGCTCTGGTATCTGGGCACCCGTGAAAATATCGCCGCGCTGCCCGATTTTGTGAGGCTGGCGGCAGATATCGGTGTCCCCCAGGTACATTTACAGCGGTTGGTATATTTTCAGGATGGCGATGGCTACGGGCTGGCTACATCCGAAAAGACATTGGTGGCATCCGACAGCCAGATCAGGCAAACGGTGGAACAGGGGCAGGATCTGGCAAAACAACTGGGCATCCAATTTATGGCATCGGGTTTGACGACGCCGCTTGAAAGTGTTCAGACAGATGCAGCTCAGCCCCACTCCTGGAAAGCATGCACGCGGCCCACAACACTGATGTATATCACCGCAAACGGCAATGTGTTGCCATGCTGTATTTCACCTTTTTCGACCGCTGATTATACGTCCATTGTCCTGGGCAATGTTTTTGAAACGTCACTTAAAGAAATCTGGCTGGGGGAGCCATACCAATCCTTTCGCAATGCCCACCAATCGGCCAACCCTCCCAAAAGCTGCCGCGGCTGCGGAGATCTCTGGAGTTTGTAAAATTGACAATTTCCCGTTTTAAAGTTACGATTATGAAAACTACTTTGGAGGAGGTACAGAATGAAATTGTTGCGGCAACGATCCAAGTTCCTTAGCGTGTTTATGGTCATTATGATGGTCCTGCTGACCGTGCCCTACCAATCCGCATTGGCAGCCATGGTTCAAACGGAATCCACCCTAATGATAACCGCCGACGGGCAGGAAGCCCGCAGCAGAATCAAAACGCTTTTGGCGCGTGAAGATGCGCAGGCGGTCATCAGAGCTCAGGGGATCGATCCCCTCGAAGCCATGGCACGCGTTGATAGTCTCACCGATGCAGAAGCCCAGCGAATTGCCGATCAAATCGAAGAACTGCCAGCCGGTGGAAACTTCTTTGTGGTCTTCTTGATCGTTGTCGGTGTCCTTGTCATTATATTGGCGATTACCGATGCTATGGGTTACACCAACGTCTTTACATTTGTGCGCTAAAAACAACATCAGACGGCACCGCAAACTGGACTTAGGGTGGCGAACCTGGCTCTGGGGTTGGGTATTGGCGCTGTTGTTTTTTTACGGATGTTCCACCACATCGACGGAACAATGGCAGCGGGCCTCCGACACCGTTCCAATTCGCCACAAATTAAATGCGGTGCCGTTCTTCCCCCAAAAAGAATACCAATGCGGGCCGGCATCTCTGGCGATGGCGCTTTCTTGGAGCGGCCTTCAAATCGACCCGGATCAACTCACCCCCCAGGTTTACACACCGTCTCTTAAGGGCAGCCTGCAACCGGCAATGATTGCTGCCACCCGCCGCCAGGGAAGAGTAGCCTATCCCATCAGCGGGGTCCGTGTTCTGCTGAAGGAGATCGACGCCGGGCATCCGGTCATCGTATTACAAAACCTGGGGCTCTCCTGGATACCCGTCTGGCATTATGCCGTCGTCATCGGATATGATTTTGACGCCGATGTGATCGTTTTGCATTCAGGAGTCACAAATCAGAAAAGAACAGCATTAAGGACTTTTGATAATACCTGGGCGCGAGGTGACCATTGGGGTTTGCTGGTATTGCCGCCAGACCGTTTACCGGCAACCGTAGAAGAAGAACCATGGCTATCGGCGGTTGTCGGGCTGGAGAAAGCCCGCCAGTGGGACGCTGCTGTAAAAGGATATCAAACTGCTTTACACCGCTGGCCGCAGAGTTTTGCGGCGCATATCGGGTTAGGCAACAGCTATTATGCCATGGGAGATTTATCATCAGCGGCAACCGTATTACAAAAAACAACCGCTCGATTCCCCCTCAAAGGTGTTGCCTTTAACAATCTGGCCCAGGTGCTATGGGAGCAAGGGAAAAAAAGTGAGGCAGTGGTTGCCGCGCAACGAGCAGTGGCGCTTGGTGGACCGCATGCCGCCCAATTTCAGAAAACGCTCGATGAAATCCAATCCGGTGAACCTTGAAGGAATTATACGTAGAACCCATCTCAAAAATAGTAGATCACGTCCAAGGGCGCGGCACAAAACCGATTCAAAAACGGAGTATACACGTAAGTATTCGAGTACTTTGAATCGGTTTTTAACAAAGCCCTTGGGCGTTAGATGCATTTATGAGATGGGTTCTATTCCTTTTTGAACAAACCCTTGACCTTATCGGTCACACTGCCCGCCTCTTTGCTCGAGCCCTCAACCATATCGGTTGCGCCTTTTAAGGCTTTCTCTGCAGTTTTGGCGTAATCGCCGCCTAAATTTTTAAGCTGATCCTTTAGTGCCCCCATGACAACTGGAGATTTGATTTGACTGTAAAGAGCGGCAAAGATCTCTTTGGCCACTTCGGACGCTGAAGCCCCACCTTTCTTTTTGCCAATATCTTTGATGTGTATGTCGGGAAGATCGGCCTTAATCTCCTGTTCACCCAGTACCCCTCCGGCCATGGCCACAGCAAGATTGACCTTCCCCTTTTTGACAATAAAATCGTTGATAATCAGCTGTTTTCCCGGTCCCTCTTTGGTGGTTTCCTTTTTGGTGGTCCCTTTTTGGGGCACATTCCTTTTCACATTGTTGAGTATCGATTGAAAATTATCGCTTTTGCCCCGTTTTTCATAGGTGATTTCGGGTGCGACAACCTCGATCCTATTGATAATAATCGGATTCTTGGTAACTGAACTTTGATCAACATCAACAAAGATTGAACCGACTTTCATCGCGCTGGGCGATTTGAAGCCTTTTGGATTTCCAAGAAAAAACCGCTTAAGCTTTGCCTGGGCCGAAAATAAGGAAATCCCGACATCGTCCACCCGCAATTCGGTGTTGGTAATTTTGGGGCCATAGGTGTTAACCGCCGTCTTAACAAGCGGTCCCAGTTTTGAAATACCCACAACCACAACGACGATCAGAAGAACAACGATGGCACCCAGACCGATGAATATCCATTTTTTCATGATTGGATCTCCTTGTTTATATGGGGAAATTTTTGATTTCGACGGGCATTGATTTTGGAAGCAAATTATTAATAAAGAAAGTAAAACTTGGATCAGGTTGTGTCAATATAAGAAGAGAAGAAAAGCGGGCTAAGCATCATACCGGTAATTCAATATTTTGCAGCCTTGGAAGGATGAGCCGTTTGAGGTCCAGAGAGAGTTAGCAGCGGGCGATACGTTTTGCCTTCCACATCTTTTAGGTAGCTCAGCAGTTCCTGTTCCAATTCAGCTGCCAGGCGAGGTTTTTCTTCAATTAGGTTTTTCTTCTCCTGAGGGTCTTCTGTCACGTCAAACAACTGGATCAGATCCAGTTCGGCAAAATAGACAAATTTCCACTGCCAATTTCTATACAAAAAATAACGGCGCTTGAAAGAAGCCCGGCCGACGATATCTCTTTGGAGATATCGGCTGCGGTCATCTTTGAATATCAGCGGTACCAGTGATATCCCCATATGCGGGTCATCATAAGGCGGATCAACAGTGTAGCCGGCCAGCTCGGCAATTGTTGGTGCCATATCCGCTGCGAGTATGGGCACGTCTTCAAACCGCTTTTCAATACCGTGTATCAAAAGAATCGCCGGAATACGAATTTCTTCCTCATAGAGGGTATGGCCATGCAGGCTGGCACCGTGTTCCCAGAATTGCTCCCCGTGGTCAGAAGTAAATAAAATGACGGTTTTATTGTAAATATGATTTGCTTTCAGCCAGTCGACAAAACGCTCAAAGGCGCGGTCCAGATACGACAGGTTGTTATCGTAAAGATCCCGGGGAGCATCACCATAATCGATGCCCTCGGGTTTTTTATAAAGGTCATTATGCACATCCATCAAATGCAAAAAACACAGAAACCGCTCATCTGCATTGACACGGCTGATGGCTTCACGCGCTGACTGAAACACTTCGTCTGCAGTGGCTGCGCGCCGTTCACCGACGACCCGGGGAATGGTTAGCTCTGTAACTGGTTGATCCGGTGGGAAGATGGAGCGCGGGCCAAAGCCCTTCATCACCATATAGTGCTGGATGCCTTCAGCCTGTGCAATTTTAAGATAGAGATTATCTTGATACAAATTGGGTCCGTAGAGGGTGAAGCGGCTTCGGCCGGCCACCAGAAAGGGAAAAGCCGCAAAAGAGCCTCCGCCCTGGCTATAGGCCCGGCGAAATGAGACCGTCTCTTCTATCGCCCATTTGTCCAAAAAAGGCGTCAGGTTGCGATGGTAGCCGGCAGAATGAAAAGCATCTCCTCTGAGCGCATCAACGACAATGATCATCAGGTTAAAGTCATGCGGCAAAAAGGAAGGCCCCACTTTTTGCAGTTTCCAGGGCTGTGGCCAAGGATGGGGCTGCTGATTGAAATCCGGATTTTGCCCCAGGCGAATCCAGCGGTCCAGTTTTAGCATACCAGCAAGCTCTCTCGCATAGGCGGCTTCCACCCGGGTCAGATCACTGAATTGCAGCAGAGTTGTTTTGGCATTCGGATAATAGTTCAGCAGTCCAAAAGGAACAAACCCGACCAGAGCAACGAGAACCAATAAAGCCGGCCTTTTTACCGATCCGGCTAAAAAAACTTTTTTCGGAGCTGTCACCTCCTCCAACAAAAGCACTAAGGCTCCGGCGGTTATCATGGTTGATAATTTTATAAAAATGCTTTTCAGATACGAGAAGGAAGTAAACCAAGGATTAAATAAATCGCCGTACAATAAGATAAATATTATAAAGCTGCACAACAAAATAACGAATGACATTAGTATAATCCAGATATGGCGCCGATAGGGTCTGGCAGTCATCAGCCAAAATAACGGATAGACCACTAAGACACCCATCGAGACACAAACCAGTCCCACGAGGCTGCGTTTTTGATTGGCAGGCAGGAAATCTATGATTCGCGAATAGGCAGTGGACACAGAAGCACCGCTGACAGCTGACAGTAAAAAAGCCAGTGCGTATATGGCGGGTTTGAGACCCAGCTTGCTGACCTGCCATTCAATAGCAACCGTCAGAGCGAACAAGGTGATCGCAGTGTAAAAACCGCAAAGTAAAATAAACGGTAGAAAAAATGACACTCCTTTTAGGGCAGATGTTGCTTCAAACCTGGTCTGTAAATAAGCTGACAGTGAAATGACAGCCAGTGTTGCAATCCCAAACCACAATCCCGTTACACCGGCAAAAAACGCGGGGATTAGCTTTTGCAGGAAAATTTCTATAGTTTCTATACTGGCATTTAACTGAAGAAATTCTTTTAAACGGTGCCAGGAAGGATCAAGCTGAGCTACGATGACATTTACTATAAAGAGCAAAACCAGAAATAACCATACATGAGACTCTGTCTGCCTCAGACGATAAGGGATGTTCTTTTTATTTGCCTGTTGACTCCATAGAACCATATAACCCTGCACCAGAATGGATGCCAGTACCAAAATCGCTATAACGGAAGTAAAGTGGACCCAACCGCTCACTATCGTCCATGCCAAAATTCCCATCCCTATAAATTGAACAGCAGCCGCAACTTTGAATGCAGCCGCATGCGGAATCGTTCTGGCCCGTAGCCAAAGATATTGGCATCCAGCGATGGTAAGTAAATAACCTGCAGCCAAACCCAAAAGGGCAAACAGATGTTGACCCACAAGAGCAAAGCCCGGACTTTCACCAGCCGAAATTTCTTGACCGAGCTGGCTGTGAAAGGCTGCAAAAAAATAGATAAGAACAAAGAAAAGACAGGCGCCAAAAAAATGCAGCCATGGTAGGAATTTGGTAAGTAAATTTGGGAGTATCGTATATTTTGAGCGCATTGGTTTAAATGATGCTACAGGCCCCCAATTATAGTTTTCAGGTGTCAGTGTTCAGGTGTCGGGCCTTCGGTCGCCAGTCTCGAGTTCTTGCTAATCAGTTGCATTAACGGTCGAATGTTTATTTGTTTTTGATTTTAGTCTGACGCTCCCTGACACCTGAACACTGACACCTGAACACCATTTGAGGCCTGAAACCTGTATGAAAAACATGTGATGCAAATTATACGGGGCCCAGCGTGCTAAGGAAACTGTGTGAAAATGAGGTCACCTGTCAGCTGAAAGGCAATGCTGTGGCACTGATGGCATTGCATTAACTTCTGTCTCGACAATGACCAGTTGCCGTCCGGAGAAAAACGCGCATAACTCCATTCAACCGCAAAGAAGTTTTTGGTAGCGGACGCGAGTGCCGGTGCCGTTTTCGTCATCATCTCAATCTCGATGGGTTGGGTGTCACCAGCCCGCGAAGCATCCCCTTTGTATCCCTCCAGGATCAGTGTTGCCCCCACCGGCCAGATTTGCAACGGATCCGATGTTACAGAATTTCCGATGACCTGAATTCGCTTTAAATCCGATGGTCGGTAAAAGATCCAGGCGCTATGATTACTTGAAAAGCGGCGTGTTTGAATGAATTTCTTTTTCCATCCGGTCATCGGTGCACCGGAGGTGCTTCGATATAGCGGCAGCTCCCGTTTCTGGTTAACGTATTGATAGGTGGCGGGAATTACGGTTGCTGGTTCATTGAGCAGTCTTAGTCCCGGTGGTTGGAGCAACCCATCTGGATCTGCCGCATTGCCCGCCATTGTTATCGGCAGAAAACATAGGAGGGCAATTCCTATTAGAAGCCTATTTGTCATTATGCTGTAATCTGAATTGAACAAAATTTGCCAAATTGAGGAAAATGACAACGGGCTCTGTGCCGCTCAAGTCTTCAGCACAGAGCCCATGAATTATTATGGGAATAAACGGCTTAAGAAATAGATAGACACACCTTATAAAGTTTTTAAATAGTCAATGAGGGCTTTTATTTTAGATTCTTCAAGGTGTTTAAATGGCGGCATTTTCCCTTGCCCGTTGACGATGGTATCTCGGACGTTTTCTTCGCTGGTTGCGCGCCCAGACCGGGGAAGTTTGGGATTTTTAAAAAGCCCCAGCAACCCGGGACCCACCTTGGTATCCTTGCGATCAATAAAATGACAACCTGAACAGTTGGCGGCAAACAGATCCTTACCGGATTGCGTCGCCTTGGCATTTTGTAGTTTGGTAAAGACCCACTCACCGGAGCGCTCCGGCAACTGGAAGGTTCCCACCAAACGGATTTGATTTTCCTGACACGCCAGCTGAAGATCCGCTTTGCCCTTGTCGCCTTTGAAACGGAAGTCCATAGTGACATTATTTCCGGATTGAGCCATCTTATCGATTAAAATATCGCCTGCGAACTGCTTGCCGCTGAACTTACCTGCCTTTTCCGGAGCAAATTGATACACCTTATCAAAATTGGACTTCCAGATCCCGGCCACATCGCAGGCTAATTTTTCAGCATGTGCAACTGCCGGTTTGAAAATGGATTGATTCAAACCGCTATAAATTGGGCCATTGCTGCATTGATGATCCGCCACCACAAAAAGCCAGTCGTTTAAATCCTCCGTATCAAGCGGTATGGGGATAAACGGCGATTCATATTCCCCAACTGGAAAATCCGCTTTTTTATCCTTCAGATCGCCGCTGACCGGCACCAACCGGTAGGATCGAAACCGTTTGGCATCAACTGCCAGCATCTGGGGGCCGAGGTTATCGTTGGCGTCATCAACCCGCATTTTGATTTGAAAGACCTGATCGGAAATTTTTTGGAAACGAATGTCGCTGATCCGCGGATCGTCAGCCGGGTTCCCGTCCACCGGCAAAATCACCGGGATGTCGTTGTCCTCACCCACTTTGATCTGCACCTGTAGCGGAAAGTAGATATATCCTTCACTGTAGACGTGCAGACCCCATGGGCCGCCGCTCGGTAAAGGTATTTTAAACGTGCCGTCAGAACCAATCGCCCCGCCTGCTAAAAAGGCATCGTTGTGCAGCTCACCTTTTTCCAGCGCCACCGCACCGCTGGCAACCACCTTGCCATCGGCTGTGATGACTTTACCAGAGATGAAGGTTTGCCCCCATGCCTGCGCAAAGCCCCAAAGGGTCAAACATGCGCATAGGCATCCCAAAGCAATTCCCAGAATCCTTTTAGATGATCGTTTCGGTTTCATTCGCAATTCTTGTCCTTTTGTTCGGTAAGAGTTAACATTAATCAAACTGACGTTACAGCGTTTTTACATAATCCAGCAAAGCATCCACCTGATCTTCAGATAGGTGCCCGAAGGGCGGCATTTTGCTGAAAGGCGTTTTTAAGAGCTGGCGAAAATTATCATCTGAAACCGAATGCTTGCTGACGGGAAATTTATCCTGCTTGAAAACGCCTTTCAATCCCGGCCCCACCTTGGTTGCCGTGCTGTCGGTAAAGTGACAGGCCGAACAATTTTGCTTGAACAGTTGTTCGCCGGTGGCCGCCATCCCAGAGGCCTCGGCCGCAGCAGGCTCACGGGTACCGTACACCAATTCCCCGCCAAAATATCCCAGGCCGACGACGGTCAGGAGGCAAAGTGTATAGATGGCCACGAGGGTTTTGGTCAGACCGCTGGCCAAAGCGCCGTAAACTGCAGCTACCAAGAGCAAAAATAACAGTATTCCGGCCAGTACCAGCTTCATTTTGATCTCAAACAGGTAGGCACCACCAAAGCGCTGCTGCCAGTCCATCAGACCGAGCAATACAGTCGGAATTGCCATAATCAAGGCCAGTATAAAACAATGCCGGGCACTCTGGGCCACATTTTTGCGATTAAAAATCCAGGCTACCAGAGCGAATAAAAACCCGCCGATAATCAGGCCGGCGGGCAAATGGGTGGCAGGCGGGTGCAGCGGGTGTGTGTAACCAATTTTAGCCAAAATTTGATATATGGATTCAATCATCTTTGAGCCCCCTTCACCCGATACATTGAGATGGGTACCCGTTTAGGAGATTGAGCAGGTTTAAAGGAATGATGCGCGGTTTATTGAGGAACGTTTAATGATTAACGCATCCCCAAGCGACGTGTCAATTGGATTTTTCATCACCCATGTTTTGGCCAGCATATGAGCAGTTGCTTTTAATCATCTATTGAAATCAGCAGTAAAATCCTTATTCAACGAATTCGCGATTGCAAATTTCCTATTTCGTAATTAAAATTTAGCAAATAATGGTTTGTGTGTCAGGTATCAGGTTCTTAGGCTCAGCGTTCAGGGGTTCAGGGTTCAAACGTTTGGGGCTTCGACCCCAAAAGCAGGCGTCATTTCTTCAGCCATTGGCTGCTCGCCCTTGGCTACTGGCAAGAACCAGAGATCTATTTGTGTGATGCAGCAACTGGCGACAAGAAACCTGTTGCCAGACATTGAACCTTTAAGCCAGGCGATAGTCAGCTGACTGTTGCCACCTAAAAGACAGGAAAAGCTTGACCAATGCCACAAAGTGGTATAAAGATTAATGTCGGAAACGATATCTTTAAATAACCATAACCCTTAACAATTCTGGAGAAAACAATGAAAGAGCAGGTTCAAAGCGCGTTGGATGATATTCGGCCGTCGCTTCAGGCTGATGGTGGCGATGTGGAGTTGGTCGATGTAGTGGACGGTGTTGTCACCGTCCGTTTGACGGGTGCTTGCGGCGGGTGCCCCATGTCACAGATGACCCTCAAACAGGGCATCGAAACATACGTCAAAAAGAAAATCCCTGAAATCGTCAGCGTGGAGTCCGTATAATGTGAGCCGTCGAAGAAATCTGACAACCTTGGTTCGGCGAGAACCGTAAAAGAATATATCCCTTATAAGTCAACGCCTTGTTTGTGATCCCTCTGATAATCTTGCCAATCACAAATAGGGCGTTTTATTTTGCCCTGATGACCGTCGGGTAAAATATGGCTTCAACCGTTAGGCTTGCGGACATCGGTACCATAGCGGGCAAATGCGATGGTCCCCACCACACCAAATGCGAAGGCGACAATCAAATTGGTTGCCGGGCTAATCTGCCATAAAAAAGCCCCACTAAAGGCCGCGACAGAGACACACACATCCCGCATAAAATAATACAGACCGTACATGCCGGCTTTGCAGGATTCCGGCGCCAAATCCAGTATCAGCGATTTACGGGTGGGCTCGCCAAATTCTTTTAAGCCTCTGAGCACAAATGCCGAAATCAACCATACAAACGACTGGCAGAATAAGAGCACTAAAGGGAAAAAGGTAAAAAAGATAAAGGTGGCCACGACAAAAGGCTTTTTGGTGGTTTTATCTGCAAAGTGGGCCACCGGAATGTAAACCAGTACTGCTGTGGCCATTTCAATGGCGGTCAGCAGGCCGAATTGAAAAGCCGTTACCGGACGGGTAACTGTCTGCATGCACCAGACCACGACAAAGGCATAGGGAATTTGTTCACAAAACCGGATAAGGATATCGGATACCAGTAACCTTTTCAGCGAAACATCCATCGATTGGAACAATTTCCAAGGATTCTTTTCAGGTGAGATCTGGCAATCGTCACCAGACGTAGCTTGACTATCATCTTCTATTAACTTTTGTTGCAGTAAAACCGCTAATATTGCCAGTGCTAAGGCAACACAAAAAGCAATGCGAACACCCTGCTCAACCCCCCAAACACCAATACACAATCCGCCCAGTATCGGTCCCAGCGCCATTGGAAAGCGACGCACCAGCGAATGCATGGTGACACCCATGGTTCTTTTGTTGGTCGGCAGCACTTTAGCAATCAGACCCATGGTCGCCGGCAGGGATATGGCCGACCAGGCCAGGAAAAAGACAGCACCAATTAAAACCGCCTGCCAGGCCGGGATCAGAATGACGACTAAAAAACCGGCCATGGCCATAAAATTAAACACCAATAGTGATCGTTTAAAACCGATGCGCTCGGATATATACCCTCCCGGAAAGGCATAAACGGCAGATAAGAAATTATCCAGTCCGTTTAGCAGGCCGATCGATATTACACCGCCACCCAATGACAGTAAATAAATGGGCAGAAAGCGCTCGGCCATACGCTCGCCCATGCCCACCAAAACCACCATAAACAGCAATCCAACCGTACTTTGGGTTAATCCTAAAAAATTCGACACGATTTTCAGACGGGTCATCAGTAGGTCTCCAAGTGCAAGTAACCGCCAGTCTAAGTCTTAATGAACTAAGCGGCCGAGGAGCATTTCTGCAGTGCTCATGACAGTAGCGCAATGAGTCAACGACCACACGCACAGCGGGTGGCTTGGGTTTTACCGACACAGGCGGGAAAACACAGGGGCGCGAAGTGCCCCAAACGTTGCGGGTGAAATCGAGTGCTTTGCATCCGATTTGGAAAACCCAATTGTCAGCATAGACATCGTGCACTGTTTGAATGCATTAGGGTGCGTTGCGAAAGAACAGCTTGTGATCTCAAAGCAAGTTGAGAACATGAAATCGAATTTGCGCTTCAACGATTATTTGAATTCGATCCCTGTTCTTTCGGTACACCTCTTATGCATGAGTTTGCACGATACAGTCGCTTAAAATTTATGCAGCTACTAAATCAGAAAAACCATTCTTAATATTAACTGATTGATATTTATATGTTTTCTTAGTGCACACAAATAGTTGTCGGATCAATTTTAGTGCTTATTATTAAACTGAACCTAACCATATGAAAATCATAAAGATCTTTTCTTATTGTCTTTAAGTCAAAATTACAACACGATTCGGAGGTGCAAACATGAGCCATACACTACCTGCGCTTCCATATGCATATAATGCGTTGGAACCGTATTTTGATGAACAAACCATGCAGATTCATCATACCAAACATCACCAGACCTATGTCGACAAACTCAATGCCGCGCTTGAAGGCCAAGATAGTTTCCAGAGCAAAAGCGCCGAAGAACTAATAACGGATCTGAATGCCATTCCGGAGAAGATTCGTACCGCTGTTCGCAATCACGGCGGTGGGCATGCCAACCACAGCTTTTTCTGGCCGTTGTTGTGGAAGGAGGTTGATTTTGCCGGAGACGTCGCAAAAGCCATAACGACCAAATTCGGCGATTATGACAGCTTTAAAGAAAAATTCTCAAATACGGCTGCTTTACTCTTTGGCAGTGGCTGGACATGGCTGGTTGTTAACAAAGGAGAACTTGAGATTACCACCACACCCAATCAGGACAGCCCCCTGAGTCAAGGACAAACACCGATTCTGGGCTTGGATGTCTGGGAGCATGCCTATTATCTGAAATATCAGAATCGCCGACCGGAATATATTGCGGCATTCTTTAATATCATTAACTGGCAAAAAGTTGATGAAAACTATAAAAACGCGATTCAATAGGACCACAGCGCTTTTGAAAGGTAAACCGTCAAACATTCAAAAAAAGCGTTATTCATCTAATCTACAAAAACCAGGAGGGCAGGATGAGTTTCATCCTGCCCTCTTGATCTTTGGGTAGCTAAGATTGTATCCGCGATGCCAATATTTGTGGGGATTTTTGCATCCGTTTCAGGCCAGGGCTTTCATCTTGCGCCAGCCTTCTTCCAAAAACTTCTTTTCACGGTTTAGCCCCCATTCCTTCATGGCCTCGTAGTAAGCACGCAGATCGGTTTTGGCCAGTTTCTGGATTTCATTGCGCTCCTGATTCCTTCTTTCAGTATCATCCGGGGTGATGCCGACCCAGGTGGCATAGCCCTGATCAAATACCCAGGCAGCGGTCACTTCCTGCGGTGCGATTCCCATCGAACCGGCATGGGTGCGCAACACATTCATATCCATTTCAAGAATCCAGTCATTATCCCATATACGTTCCGCGCGTTTGGCGTCTATATCCTGGCTGCAGTTGGGGCAGAAGACTTTTGCCACTGAAGATTCCGCTAAAACCATTTTGCCAAAAAAGATCTCAGCGGTTTTTTGTCCGCAGACACATTTGGTTTTAAAGCTTTCACACATGGGCTGTGCCTCCAATTAAGAATATCGAATGGTCAAATCAACAAAATATAAGCCTATATTTTATCTAACAAAGACATTAAAAAAGGTAATTGATTTAGGTCAAGTAATCAAAAAAGACGTATCAATTGATCATTTCGTCAAGCCATCCAAAATTGACTGGCCAATTTTCATCAACAGCGCTTTGGAATATATTTTTAAAGGAAATAAGAAAGGATTTTACAGATAGGCACGGAAAGTCTTCATAGCCGCATTCCCCAATTCAGCCAAAGTGTGGGCTTCGCTATTTAATCAAACAAGATATGGGATGCAATCATAGTAAAATCAGATTTTTTAGTGGACGTTTAACACTATACCCGATTGGGATGCGGCAGAGCCTTTATGCCTGATATGTACGGTTTCATTATCCTTAATTAATGATAAAAATTTCTCAAATACATGTGAATTTCTCCTATTTATCCTGATATTTTTTTATCTAGTGAATTGTAATTCTAAAAGGCAACAGGTCGTTTGTGATGTTTATAAATCGATTACTATGTGTTTATCAACTAAATGGAAGTCAAGAGGGGGCATGAACTAAAATACGATATGGTTCGTCAAGTGTTTGATCTTCAGAAAACACGGCAATTTTTTTGATGTATTTCGGCAATTATTTCTTTGCCAAAATCCACCCTCATAGATGTGGGTGTTGATGATCGCGGATCCTCGTATGCGGCGCGGTCAGATGGAAAATCCACCCAGCTTTGTTTCCAGATATTCGTCAAGACCCTCGATGGCTCCCTCACGTCCTAAACCGCTTTCCTTCATGCCTCCGAAAGGCGCCGCCGCCGAAGTTGGATTGATATCATTGATGCCGACGATTCCGAAATTCAATCCCTCAAATAAGGTAAAGGCCTTTTTCAAGTCTTGTGTATAAACATAGGATGCCAGACCGTAGCTGGTATCATTGGCCATGGATAGCAGATCGTCTTCGTTTTCATAGGGAATGATGGGTGCAACCGGACCGAACGTCTCTTCCCGATATATGGTCATATCAGCCGTCACACGATTCAATATGGTCGGTGCATAAAAAAAACCTTGGTCCAGCCCTTCTTCACGCAGTCTTTGACCACCAATAACCAGTTCGGCACCATTCTGGATTGCGTCCTGAACTTGGCGGTCAACTTTTTCCAGGGCAGCATCGTTGACCAGCGGACCGATCCTGACCCCCGGATCAAAACCGGAACCGGCCTTCAGTGCTGACACCCTTTTGGACAATTCAGCAATAAATGGGTCGATTAGATCCGTATGCACATAAATACGATTGGGGCTGATGCAAGCCTGACCGGTGTTGAGAAATTTGACCAGCGCCAGCCCTTTGGCCGCATGAATCGGGTCCGCATCGCGGCAAACGATAAAGGGCGCATGACCACCCAATTCCAAAGATACCCGCTTTAACTGTGCTGCGGCCTCACGGGCAAGCATCTTGCCGATTTGGGTCGATCCGGTGAAGGTCAGTTTCCGAACTCTGGGATCATCCAGGAATGCGGCTCCAATCGGCCCCGGCTCCAGGGCTGTCACTAGGTTGACGACACCGGCAGGAATCCCGGCTTTAGCAAAAATGTCAAAAACGGCTATGGCGCATAGAGGGGTTGCTTCGGCAGGTTTTAAGACGATGGTGCAACCTGCCGCTATCGCCGGAGCAACCTTGCGGGTGATCATGGAGATGGGATAATTCCACGGCGTAATGGCGCCGACGACACCGACAGGCTGGCGCAGCACCATAAAGCGTTGATCAGCCCTAGCAGATGGGATGGTCTGGCCGTAGATGCGTTTGGCTTCTTCCGCATACCACAGCAGAAATTCGGCACCGTATTTAACTTCATTACGCGCGGCAACGATGGGCTTGCCCTGCTCCTCGGTCATTATCTTGGCCAATCGGTCCAGGTTTTCCATCATCAATGCATGGGCCGCATAAAGGAACTGGGACCGTTGGTATGCGGTTTGAGAAGACCAATCCGGAAAGGCATCAGCAGCCGCATCGATGGCGCTGATGGCATCAATTCCGTCACCATCCGGAACTTCCCCGATAGGCTCACCCGATGCGGGATTGAATGATTGAAAACGGCGTGCGCTTTTGGCATTTTCCCACTGACCATTAATAAACATTTCTCGCTCTCCAAAATAAGTGTATCAAAATTCCAAATTTATAGGCATCAAGCGGATTCCACCGCTGATACGACAATTCCGCCGCAGCCCACAACACGAATGCGTGCTGGCGGATAATCAGGTTGATAGAAATAACAACTATTCAAAAGGTTATCAGCACACCAGGGGATCTTTTCGAGCTCATGAAACAAAATCATCGATCGAATAAGGCAAAGGAAAGCTATTCAATTCCGTTTTTTATAGGTTGATTGAACAAATTGTATCCTGTCACATTTCCCAAGCCACCTGCTTGGTTGTCGATCAGCTTGAATTTGAGCATTCGTCGATGCAACATTACACAGATTTCCGTCACCTTTAATATGCAATTTTTCGTAGCGCATCTAATTCTTTAACTTTTTCTGCGGTTCGGAAATTTCCTCCTCGATGTTAATAATTTTTCTAGCATAATCGGCGTACTCTTCAAGCGGTGTCGTAAACCGCACCACCAGCTTGGCCCCGTCCGGCGACCCGCCGCCGTGCATACAACCGGGTACGCCGGAGCCAATGGTCAGCCATTCGGACAGGCGTGCGGCTTTAAATCGTGATTCGGCGGATCCGGCGCCGGCTTTCAGACATTTCTGAATAAGATGCCCGTACTGCGGATTGGTAAAATCCTTATAAGAGGGCATGCACCCGGTTTCGACGATTCCGCCGCCGATATCCTGAGTAAGTCGCTTTACTTCATATGGCAGGGTGGCCACCATAACTTTGTTGGTATGGGCGGTATGGGAGTCCGCAAAATAAGAACCGGAGGGATGTTTGGTGCCCAAAGCGATCGCACCGGCCCCCAGGCCGTAGGTGATCGTATTGTTGACGGACATTGTGACCAGCTTGTCAGTAAACACTTTGGCTGACAGCCCATTTAGCCGTGCCATCAGGACCGACGCGCCGATCATCACATCCCCCTGCCCGGCGACACAGGCACCGATACAGGCGCGGTAATTGGCGGTGAAATATTGAATAACCTTCCCGGTGTATTTAAACTCCTTGCACAGAAACACCCTTTCTTTGGGTACAAAAACATCTTCGAATAGCAGCCATCCCTGGGTAATACCCGTATCCGGCGTTTCGACAGCAGCTGTATCCTCCAGCTCTCTCCGATCGCTGGGTCTGGTGGCCTCTACAATAGTCAACCCTTCAATATCTCTGGGCACAACACAGGCAAGCGCATAATCCTGATCTGCCTCACCGTAGACACTGCCCGGCAGCAGAAAAATCTCCTGGGAAGCTGCCGTTCCGCAAATCATTAACTTGGCCCCGCGAATGACGATGCCGTCTTCCCGAACTTCCTTTATCCGCAGGTTGGTGTCGGGATCGGGCTGCTGGGAAGGTTTCAGGCTGCGATCGCCTTTTGCATCCGTCAGGGCCCCGGCGACTGTCAGCCCTTTACTCTCAGCCGATAGGATCCAGTTTTTCAGTCGAAGTTGGTAATCAGTTCCGTTGGCCTCATCCATTTCACCACAAACGGCCCACATGACGTTCATGGCATTCCACCCGACGCATACCGCTCCGGTGCAGCTGCCGGTGCGCCGATAATTCTGCCGTTTCATGCGCATATTGGCGATCAGATCTTTTGAACTCTGCATCATGGAGTTCCAGCGTAAAATTTTGTCGCCGGAAAAAGTTGATGTCGTTGAGTAAATGTCTTGCAATGCCGGATCATTGGCTGCATCGTAATTCAACGCGTGGCTCTCCACTGTTCTTTTTGTCGCAGGATGGGTCGTAACATCTTCAATAAGCTCGCCGAACTTGAAGATATTCGGTCTAAGTTCGCGCAGCGCCTTTAGATAGTCTTCTCGTTTCTTTATTGCCATGTTTTATCCCCTTTCATGTCCTGACAAATGTTATCGATAAGGACAAAATTAATTTGACTATTCGCAGGTATTTTCTTTCTCCTGGTACTGCTTTATTTGTTCGATCAATGTGGGCAAAAATTCTCTACAGTCATCGACAATACCGTAATCGACCTGCTCAAATATCGGTGATTTGGCATCATTGTTGATGGCGACCATTACCCGGGCGCCGACGATACCGACCATGTGCTGCTGCTTTCCAGACAACCTACGCCGATATAAACCTCCGGGAGCACCATTTTTCCGCTCATCGGTGAACGTAAAATCAATCATTTTAATCTCCTCCTGCCAATAAATTTATATATCTCTATATTGCCAAATTCAATCTCTGAGTTTATTGAGATAATCAATCAAGGAGTTAATGGATTTATCCAGAGCTTCATATGATCTATCCACACTGAAATTAACCGAAGCTCCTAGCATGCCGTTGAAGATTATCTCTGTAACAGTGGTTGTGTCATTGCCGCTGTATTGCATTGCAGGCGATTGGCCATTATCCAATATTCTCTTGAGCATCGTCTTGAGGCCGACAAAGCCTTTCTGAACTTCCCTGGACAGGTGCGGACGTGAGTTACCCAATTCAACTGCAAACATAATAAATATGCATCCGCCGGGAAAATTTTCTGAGTCTAGAAGATAGCTTTCCTTATAATTTAAAAGCAGCTGCTCAATTTTGCTGATGGGATCATCTATTTTATCCAGGCCTTGCAGGTTGCGTTCGCGCCAAATTCTGCGGGCTTCGTTCAGAACCTGGAAGAAAAGGTCTTCTTTGCTTGCAAAATGATTGTAAAAACCGCCTTTGGAGGTACCGGCAGCCGAGAGGATATCCTGAATGGATGTGCTTAAAAATCCATTAAGCGAGAAGAGTTTTAGAGATTCGTGAACGATGGTATTTTTAAGATTCAATTGACATAACCTCAAAATAAGGGTAAGACGGACCGGTCGGTCTGTTCTTAGCAATCCGGCACTATTTTGTCAAGTGCAGTTTCTGCTATATGCCGGGCCTTTTTTGCGAATTTCTTTTCAGCACGTTCCATAAAAATGTTTCGTTTGATCGATATTTTTTACACGGCTATGCATCCAGTCAAATGAGGTGGATCGATTATGAAAATTTGACATCCCGGGCAATATGCACCCTTCTGAGGACTGCAGGTTGCCCTTCCCACAGGACCATAATTAAGAGGAGGAAACCGTGGATTCGAAGAAGAATAATTATGAGATGGACCTCGAAAAAAATGCAGCGAATTTTGTTCCACTTTCGCCTTTGTCCTTTATCGAAAAAACCAAAGATATATATCCGAACTATCCCTCCGTAATATATGCCGATCGAAACTACACCTGGCTTGAAACCTATAATCGCTGTCTGAAATTTGCCAGCGCCCTTGAAAAACACGGCATTGGATTAGGGGATACGGTCTCAATTATTGCAGCAAATACGCCCGAAATTTTTGAAACACACTACTCGGTCCCGATGACCGGGGCGGTTCTCAATACGATCAACACGAGACTCGAAGCCGATACCATCGCATATATTCTGGATCATGCCGACACGAAGGCATTTATTGCCGATACTCAGTTTTCTCCTGCGGTCAAAGAGGCCCTGACCAAGCATGAAAAAGAAATTTTGGTGATTGATATTGAAGACCCGAATGCAAATTTGCAGAATGGCCAGGGAGAATGCCTCGGGGAATTTACCTTCGACGAATTTCTGGAAAAAGGGGATGCCGATTATCAGTGGAAGAGGCCCCTTGATGAGTGGCAGGCGATTACACTGAATTATACCTCCGGGACAACGGGCCGGCCCAAAGGCGTCGTCTACCACCATCGCGGCGCTTATTTAATGTCCATGGGGAGCGTCATTGCATGGAATATGCCCAATCATCTGAAATATCTCTACACGGTACCCATGTTTCACTGTAATGGATGGGGATACCCGTGGACGATTGCCGCTCTGACAGGAACGGCCGTCTGTTGTCGATATATCATTGCCAAAGATATCTATGATCTAATCGTCGATCATAAAATTACGCATTTCGGCGGAGCGCCCATCGTTCTGAATATGATCGCCAATGCACCGGACAATGAAAAGCGCAAAATTGATCACAAGGTTTATGCCATGACTGCGGGTGCACCGCCGTCGAGCGCTATACTGGAGAAAATGGAGGGTCTTGGTTTTGAAGTGATGCATGTTTACGGCCTTACCGAAACATACGGGCACGTACTTCACTGTGCCTGGAATCCGGATTGGGATGATTGTTCCATGGGCCAGAAGGCCGAAATCAAAGCGCGCCAGGGCGTGAGGTATCCAATGATGGAGGAAATTGATATTTTCGATCCCCTGACGATGGAAACGGTGCCAAGAGATGGTAAAACAATGGGTGAAATCATGATTCGCGGTAATACGGTCATGAAAGGATATTACAAAAATAAGGAGGAGACTGAAAAATCTTTCGAAAATGGATGGTTCCACTCCGGAGACCTGGCTGTCATGCACCCGGACGGCTACATCCAAATCAAGGATCGCTCCAAAGACATCATTATCTCCGGAGGAGAAAACATCTCTTCTGTTGAAGTCGAAAATGTCCTGGCCAAACACCCGGCAGTCTCTCTGGTAGCAGTCGTTGCCAAACCACATGAGAAATGGGGAGAGACCCCATGTGCTTTTGTGGAGCTCAATCGCGGTTATGAAGAAACGACCGAATCCGAATTAATCGCTTTCTGCAGGGAAAATATGGCCGGATTCAAAAGGCCTAAAAATGTTGTCTTCTGTGAGCTACCGAAGACTTCAACCGGTAAGATACAAAAATTTGAATTAAGGAATTGGGCCAAGGAGATTTAATCCGTACCATCTTTCAATAGCCTGTCTTGAAATGTGGGCGAAAAATTTCTTGTTTGACAAATGGAAAAAAGACTAGAAATTGGGCAGGCAATGTGAAAATATTTACCTCATCAAAGAGTGTTTGTGCGGAACAGAGAGGAGCGGTTGCCCCTCTCTGTTTTAAATTGCATGGCTATTTTTCTTTTTTGATTTGCGCAATGTGTTCTTTAACAGCCTTGGCTTCCTCCTGCAGATCCGCTAGATGCGTTTCTAATGCTGCAATCCTTTGTTTTTTGGTCATAAATCGGGGCCGCGTATACGGGGGTTCATCGCATCCGCAATCACAGGCCATTGGCGGGCCCCATCTCTGAAATCCATGATGACGGGTCGTTTGACAACACATAATAACACCTCCTCTCTTTTAATATTTAAAAATATACGCATATACTAATATAATAAATTAAAAAAAATGGCCTCAACCGGCTACAAAATCATCGCCCAGGGTTTCTCGCAGCGCTTCGCGGTATTTTTTTAGTCCATCCGGATCAAGTGAATAGTGCATAAAGGACCCACGGCGATCACCATTTACCAGACCCGCCTGCCGCAAGATACGCAAATGCTGCGAAACAGCCGATTGGGTCACCCCGAGCTGGTGCGCCAGCGCATTGACGCATAGCGGTCCGCCCTGGCAAACCCCCGGCGGGCAGTCATTTAGCAACTTCACCAATCGTAGGCGCGTCGGATCAGATAGGGCCTTAAATATGTCAACCAGCTTTTCGACTTTGTCCATAATCAATATTAGTATATGCTAATAAACTAAATATATGCCTTCACTATACTTATGTCAAGGGGAAAATGATCTGTATGTCAACTGACCTAGGACTGGATTTTTTTTGAGAGGATGTGGGTGGCGCTGCCCAGATACATCTCAGCGGCTTCGCCCTCGGTTTCTGAAAGGGTTGGATGCGGATGAATGCTCAAGGCCATATCTTCAGCCAAAGCACCCATTTCAATGGCCAAGACTCCTTCGGAGATTAGCCCTTCCGTATCACGGCCGCATATCCCCACACCGACGATCCGGCCGCTGTCCGGATCAACCATA
>JASJAN010000035.1 GCA_030066985.1 Desulfobacterales bacterium | reverse complement strand
AATTAATTACGATATAACCACGAAGTTCACGAATAACACAAAGATTGATCTCCTCAAAATTGCTATTGAAACGCTTTCTGAACTTCGTGTCATCCGTGGTGAACAAAGCATAATAACAAAAGGCACGAAAATTAAATTTAATTTGCCAAACCTGAAAAGGCGGAGCCGATCCAGGCGACCAGCGCTATCAGCAGGGCTGATGCCTGCAACGGTATGGCTTTGCGCATTTCTTTCTCCACTCCTGAGGGCGACGTAAAAGGGGTGGATCCGGTAAAGTTCATCGCCAGATATGAGCTGACAGCGATGGTGCATAGCACGAGCGCCACGGTGCCCAGAAACTGCAATTCAGTTCGAAGCAACCCCACTGTTACAACTGCGCTGGCACCCCCGATGATGGCACCCTTGACAGCAAATGATCTTCCCGGAATCCAGGGCAAAAGCGTCGGTGTGACGATGGCTCCAGCGAAAATGCCCGTACCATATGCAGCTGCCAGCATGATCCCCCGCCCCCAAGCAGCGGAAAAAGAGAACACCTGTGTTCCAATTCCTGAAATCACGAAGACAACCAGAAGAACCCAAAAAGAAGGTTTAGGCAAGTGGGCCAATTCCACCGGAATCAGAATCACGCGCTCCAGGGTGTTGAAGGTAACCTGACGCATCGCTGGTGCTAGCATCAAGTCATCGGCCAAAAATGTTGGGATGTCATGCGCGCGCACCGGTCCATATATCACCTTGATGCCGATTGCTTTTTTGACATGATGGGCCGCAACGCCTGTGGCTGCCAGTTGTGGCAATATCAACTGATTATGGGAGACAATTTTTTTAAGATCCGTGTGCCGGACCCGTTCAATCAACTCCGTGGTTGAAAATAGGTCTTTGCCGGCAGCACACCACACATTAACCCCGTGGGTGTCCAGCACCAATATCCATGCGCTGACCGTTTCGAGTTCTTTGCGCAGGGCGTCGAAAGTCAACTTATAGTTAGCGGTAACCAGCACGGGTGCTTGGGCATCCGGTTTGCCAACACAATACAGCCCTGGCGCAATCTTATATTGTGCGCGATAGATTCCCAAACGTGCTTGAATCGTGCCGAGATGATCGCGCCACTGTAAAGCCGTTTTCACACGTGGGACTGGGCCGGCCGGTGTTTGAACAAACGCTTCAACATAATCAAGCAGGGCGTAACCCGGTTTTTCATAGTCGCTGCTTGCCGGACCCGGTGGAGATCCACAGCAGACGTCATTTTGCAGAGCATCTTCGTTTGGCTTGGCCGCGATCTGAATTCCCATCGATTCGTGAGATGGCTTTTCACAGCAGCTGGTTGGTTTAGTACCATCATTGTTCATGGTAGACATCCCGTGTCGGTTTATCGTAAATATACGATATACGATCCCACCCCACCGGTCAAGGGCAAAAACTGACGGCAAATCAACTCCGGCGTTCATGCATTGCGGTCAGTCGGCTGAGCGCTTGCCCACATCAAAACGCCCAATATTTATCGGGCGTTTCATGGCGAAAATTGGCTGTTGGTTATCTGCCGTTGTTGATTTCAACCCTGAAGGCCACGATGGCCTTCGAAACGGTTGCGATTTTCCGGCGGCTTGACGCCGACAGGGGTTTTTTATTCGGTGATCAATCTGTAAACAGTTTTCTTGCCTTCCTGCTGACCAGGGCACACTCTTTGCTCTTTTTAGCGCCTAAGAATGAAACAGCCAGAACCAGCACCGGAATGGCAATAACCAAGCCAATCACTGGAAGGATGGAAAAACTAATTATTGTGAGTATTAGACCGAGGAAAAGCAAAAACAGTCCCACGACCGTATCTGAAATCCTTTCAAAATGACAGCTCAAGCGATTCATAATTTAACTCCTTATTTTGGTGCTAAGATAGTTTTATATTGGAAGATTTGCTCAACTTGTCAATGCACATCAAACTGTCAGGCTAGCGTTTAGCCAGCGTGTCACACTGGCAGGCCTTTTGCCCATCACGGCATACCCGGCAGCGATCGTCATTGCAAAGCTGGCACACATAACAGTCTTTGCACGGGTGCTTCTGAGAACCTTTTTCCAGCGGATCAGGTACATATACCTTACCTTTTAATCCGCGAATAGTTTCAAACGACATGGCCTATCCTTTGGCCCTACAACTTTTAAAGCGATAAATGCTGATAGATAGCCAATAATGGTTAAGGTATAAAGTAAGATCGAAATGGTCCGATTCAACCATCGGGCGCATTATTCAAATCGGTTGATAATAGGGTATCCAATGAAAAAGGAGTTGTGCTTAACGCCGTGCACTTGAACTTTTCTTTTTTGGATTGGGGCCGCAGCGCTGGCTGTCGATATGTTTGTACATGACCTGATGTGAATTGATGTACAGATATCCTTTGGATTTTGCCGGACGGCTCTGGGAGGTGAGCTGCCCGATAGTGTCACCAAAGAAACTTTGTAGAATGCTGGAAAGTTGATTTCTCAGCACCTGATAGGAGTAATGGCGTGAGGCGACCTCATAATTGCTCTTGACCATTTTTTTTCTGCGTTTTGCTGATCCCAGAATTTCCACTACATTTTGGACCGTTTGTTTGGACAGGAAGCCATCCATCACCACCAGATCAAATCCCAGCGGTTCGATATCGCGCACAAACGTGGAGTAGCGATTGATCAGAATCGGTTTTCTAAAATAAATGGCCTCTAGAAAGGCATTGCCAAAGCCCTCGTATAAGCTGGGGTAAGTAATAAAATCAGCGTACGGGTAAACATCCCATAGTGAATACTTGGTGCTGTTGTTACCGTTCTCCGACCACGGGTCTGTAACCTGAATGGAGACCAGGCGCAGATCGACATCATGTTCACAGGCATATTCCTTCAGCCATTCCGCATATTCAAAACCTTCATCCCCGGCTTCGTGGGATATGACGAGCTTATTTTGCGTATTTTTAAGTTCCTTGACCAGTTCAATCGCAAATTCAATACCTTTGCGTTGAATGATACGCGTGGGCTGTAAAATCATGCGATCATCGCTTTTAAGGCCAATGGATTGGCGAAAAACGTCGGTTCGCTTTTTGCTGATTTTGGGCGGATTTTCGAAATCCAACACATTGGGAATGATCGTTGAAGCAATTCCGGTTCGCAGGGCCAGCTGTTCCTGTGCAGCTGAGTTGATGACGACATGCCGAATATTGTTCAGATTTGGCGGAAATGCCATTTGGATATAGTCACCAACGGCATTGACCGAAAAGCGGACGCGTTCCCAGTAAAAATCATGATGGTGCGCGATGGTCGGCAATTGTGTTTCTGCAATGGTTTCCGTAATGGCCAATCCCAGAGGCACATGCAAGGGGATGGTTAACGCATTTTCGGCAATGAGCAGGTCGATATTAAATTTTTTGATGAACTCATGAAGTTTAAATTTCAGACGAGAGCGCAGCTCGTGGATGGCCTTTGTAACCGGCTGTTCGCGTCCCTTTTGACCAAAGACCTGCTGGTTGATCCATTGATTTTGCTCGTTTTTGAAATGGGCTTCAGGAACATGGAAGCTATATTCCGTCTTGCGGTCTACCGCACCGGCAAACCAAAAGCATTTATGCCCGCTTTGCTGCAGAACGTCCGCCCATTTGCTGGATTCAAGTGAAACACCATCCGTGCCGGCAAGTCGAGTTGAGATAAATCCAATGTTCTTATGCATATGTTTAAAACCTGATCAACATTTTCTCAGCCAGTGAGCAACTACAGCCAACGCCCTGTGCGCATCAGCAGCTTTTCGTTGCAGAGCGCGTATCGGGCAGATTCAGATGGTAATACCTATTTGAAAAGAAACAACCTCCGTGATTTATTTTACAACCATAAGGACAATGGCCTTTGCATTCAGTGCACCCATATTGATGGTCGTCAACGGAATTCTCAAAGCCGTCTTCACCCTGAGCGGTTTTATGCTTGGCCTTGTCTTATTTTTTTTGGCGCTGACATGAAAAAAACAGTCCGCCAATTTTGCGTGAAGTGGGGCACCTTAAGCGCTTAGTTAGAGTATACCACACTGTTCCGCGATATACAATATGTGGGGGTATGTCAAGATTAAATATAAGATTTGTTGTGGTAAAAGCGATTTTTGTGCCTGGCCATATTGGTCCATGCAAAGGCCAACATCACTGGGGCGCAGGTGTGATATTTTCCAACAAATTGCCAACCACTGCACACTGCAGACCAAAAGGAAGATAGCCGGCATACCCCAGCAGCGGCATTTCAAATATCTGATAACGGTGCACCAAGGGAATGCTGTACTTCCATTTGGCCAGGCTGAACACATTCCACATTTCCCAGAATAAGCCGCAGATAAATGCTGCCAAAACAGCGGCCACTAGCGGCGTCCAATTTCCCACCGTCAGATCGGTTAAAAGATGTCGCTCGCCCATCAGTGTTTGAAGGCATAGGATAATGAGCAGCGGCGCCACCCAAAGCAGCGGGAACAAGATATTGGGCCAGACCCCGATGCCGGCCAGTCCTGCAGCGGACAGTGCAAGTAGCAGGGCGGCAATAATTTTGGGATGCTGTAATTGCAGCGGTTTGAAATGGTCAAACTTTAGCGGAAGCCATCGGCTAGACCGTAACGCGTCTCTGAGGCCCAATACTGCTGGCAACACCGTAGCAAATGGCAAGGTGGCGTACCAAAAATACTCCCAGGCGCTAAACTCGGGTCCGATATAGTACCAGTTTTGCACAAATCGGTTCAGATATTCAAAAAACCACCAAAAGGCAGCGCTGATGGGAAAAAGTAGTAGAAAAAAAATCGGACGACAAAGCAGCATGCAATACCCGTTCTGCCGATATCCAAATGCATTGATGACGATAATAAAGGCAACCCACAGAGGGGTAAAGGTGTGCGGCTGTAATGCGGCAAACCAGCTGAATCGCGACCATGCTAAGATCCAGGTCCCTATTCCCAGGATCAGGCCAAGCCATCCCCATGCTGGAAATGGTCGTTTATGTCGCTGAATGTTGGGTGCTCTTTGCGGCGCTGGTTTTAAAGCGCGAATAATCAGCGGTGTCGTGCAGGCAGCAATAAGAAGGCTGTAAATAAAAAATGCCAGACCGGAAAATGGGGCGTGACGAACATAACGGGTTTGGGGAGGAAATTCCAGATAATCGCTAAGCGGGAATCCAGCCGCCCATATCCCTATCAGCGGCAAGCCTAGCAGCATGATGGCTAAGATTAGAAATTTCAACAATAAACGCATCACACCGGACATATTACGCTGCACTTAAGAATATCAGTAATAGCTTATCATTAGATTTTACCACGAAGTTCACGAAGGGCACAAAGTAACGAATGAAAAATTCTTTATTTTAACTTCGTGCATCTTGGTGCGCTTCGCGGTGAATGAACGGATTTAATCATAACCCGAATAAGATTTACGGCCAAGGACACGAAGCTGTTCGGATTTACTGTTATTGGGTTTGGAGCTCTTCAGGCAATTCGCAGGCTTCTTCAGATTTTCGTGTTTCAATATAGTGAGCAGCTGACAGCGCAGCCGTGGCGCCATCGGATGCCGATATGACGATCTGTCGATATGCTTTTTCTCTAAGATCACCGATGACATAAATTCCGGGGGCGTTGGTCTCGCATTTTTCGTCGGTGACTACATAACCATCGGCATTCATCTTCGTTCCGGCCGGTACCAGATTATTATTCGGTTCGAAGCCGATGAAAATAAATACACCGTCTGCTGCCAGCTCTCTTTTTTCACTGGTTTGCGTATCCTGTAAATCCACTGCGCATACACCCTCATCATTGGCCTTGATTTCTGTTGCCACCGTGTTCCACAAGATCTCGATTTTACATTCAGCTTTGACGCGTTGCTGCAAAAGTGCACTAGCGCGTAAGGCATCGCGGCGGTGGACCAGATATACCTGTTTGGTCAATTTGGCAAGATAGAGGGCTTCTTCTGCAGCCGTGTCACCACCGCCAACCACTACAACGGTTTTGTCTCTAAAGAAAAAACCGTCACAAACCGCACAATAAGAAACACCCTTGCCATAGTGTTCTTCTTCACCGGGAATATCCAGTTTGCGCGGGCTGCCGCCGGTTGCCAAGATAACCGCGTGGGCGCTCAATTGGTCGCCGTTGGCGAGCTTAACGGTGTGAATGTCGAGACCGGGTTCAAGTTCCACAACCTCCTGAGAAAGAATCTCCAATCCATAAGATTGGGCGTGTTGATGAAATCTGACGCCCAGCTCAGAACCGCCGATGTGTTCATCACCGGGCCAGTTCTCAACTGAATCGGAGTTGTTCATCTGGCCACCGGGTACACCCAATTCGATGAGAGCCGTTTTGAGTGCAGCGCGCATGGCATAAATGCCGGCTGTCAATCCCCCCGGTCCGCCACCGATGATAATTAGATCGTAGGTGTCATTACTCGACATACAGGGCCTCCTCATATTTTTCCATTCCGAAAGCAACCGATGGTCGCTGTTGCGGAATTTTGATCAGTTTCGCATAGCGTTTTTCAATACAGCATATGAACTCGTCTGCTTCAGCCACGTTATAGCAAAGGTTGGCACCCATGCAAAGATGTATTTGCGCTGCCGCCTATAATTTTTCGACTACCCGGCTTTCTGGTGACGGTAGTCATCTATTTGTTTGCTGAAGGCGTGCATCAGTGTCCGGGTGGCTTGGCCCGGGCGCCCCTTGCCGATGGTGCGCTTATCGACTTGGACGACCGGAACGATCATTTTGTTGGTGCCGGTAATAAACACTTCTTCTGCTGATCTGAGCTCATCTAAATCCAGATCGCGGATTTCGACGGTAAGTGTTTTTGCAGCCAGTTGCAAAACAGCTTTACGGGTAATACCGCTTAAAATTCCCTTTCCTGGTGTGACCAGCGAACCGTTGATCAATGCAAAAATATTGCTGGTTGTACCTTCAAGCACGTATTGGTTATGATCGACATAAACGGCCTCTATAGCGCCTTGATCACGCGCCTGTTTAAGGGCAATGGTTGCGGCCACATAATCAATGCTTTTGGCGCCTGGGATGCTTCTTTCTGAAAAAAATGTAATGATTTTTACACCATCAATATACCACTCTTGGGGCAGCATCGGGGCCTGGGTAACCAGAACCAGCAGCCGGGGCTTTCCCTGGGGAGTGATAAAATCAGGGCTGGAGCCGCCGGTCACCACAATGCGAATGTTGGACTCCTGAAAGGAATTGCGATGTAAGGTGTTTATGACAATGTCGACCAGTTGGCGTTGCGTCCATGGCAACTTAATACCGATACGTCGTGCCGATTCTTCAAGTCGCTGAATGTGTTCTTTCAGAAATAACGGCCGACCGTTTAAGGTGCGCAAAAGATCAAAGACGCCATATCCTCTCATAATCGCAAGGTCGTCAACCGGAATGACTGCCTCCGTTGCATCTACAAATTGACCGTCGACATAATAGGTTTGCTTCATAAGGACTCCTGGACTGGTGTTCGGGCAGCGTTCAATCGACGCCTAATATAAGAAGTGTTATCGCCAGTTACAACCCATATTTTTGCTGGTAAAATTCAGTGAAGTTGAGGTGATATCAACCCTTTACCACCCGATCCGATCATATCGATGCACTTTTGCCAATACCAGCATTACAATGGGCCAAGCGACCGAAAAACCGCGGTGCTGATAAATATTTTACAGAGGCATTTTTATGTGGTACGCAAAGAACAGCATTGTCAAAGATATCTGCTTATTAAGGCAACAGACTTAGCTGATATGGTATTCTCACTCGAAGAATTTCATAAGACGTACGAAACCGAGACCACCGACATGGTCATTAATAATAGGAAATTTAGCTTCCTGCTGCCGAAATATTTGCATCGGTTTCTGAATCCCTACGATGTATTTAATGACTTTCCGCTGTGGGCAAAAATCTGGCCGGCGTCGTGGGTGCTGTCATCATATCTGGCTGATATGCCGCCGGATGCCAGCAACAGATTTTTAGAAATCGGTGGTGGTGTCGGTCAGGTCAGTATTGTTGCCGCAACCTTCGGCCACCAGATTACCCTGTCCGAATATGATCCGCACGCCATAAATTTTGCCCGGGCTAACGCTCACTACAATAATTGTCCGGATTTTCCGATTATCAAGCTGGACTGGTTCCGTCCACAGCTAAAGACCCAGTATAATTGCATCGTCGCATCTGAAGTTACTTATAAAGAAAAGTATCTTAATGCACTTCTGCACCTGTTCAAATCCCATCTAAGGCCCGGCGGTGAGGTCATTCTTGTGTGGGAGATCAGAAAAGGCGGCCAAGATCTTTTTAAATTTTTTCATTTTGAATTTGACATTACCGTCTCCAAAATGACGTTGCGCTCAGAAACCGCTACCCACCGAATTTTAATGACTAAATTGCGCCATAAGGTTGAGCCCGTTTCCCGTAATAAAAATTAGATATCTATCCGTTTTTAACTGGCTCAACGGACTAAACTGGCCAAACCAACTCTGTGCAGTAAATTTGCCTTTTCGGTCAATTTTAGCTATAGTTAGAAATGAGGACATCCTGCACTACACTGCACCCTTTGCATTGTTGGCCTTCCGTAAAAGAAACACACAACTGGGGACAAAACTGGCTTTAGCCAATTTAACAAGAAGCTGTCTTAAAAATAGTAGGTTACGCTCAAGGGCAAGGCGCAAACGGCACGACTGCCTTCGACTCGAACACAGGCCGAGAGTAGCTCGTCGCAGGCCGATTCAACAGTGGCGTTCGCCTCCGGCGGATTAGTATTCGAGCATTTTGAATCTGTTTGTAATCCGCCACCAATATTGGCGGAGCATTGAGCGCCTGCCCGCCTCTGCCGGGTTAGATGCATTTTTGAGATAGCTTCAATTAAAATTCCAAATAGAAAACACCCAAATATAAACCAGCGCAGTGCCTGAAGTTTCGCAAAGGGCTGCCGTGCGGGTGCCTGAATTATCCCATGTCGTTTGCCATTGCACGGATGGGTAAGGCTGACCCAGCCTTAATGACGGATTCTTGGCGATAGGGGGAGATGAAATGGAAGCAAAACAGTTTAACGGCAGTGAACGCAGAGCCTATGTCAGACTGGAAAAAGCGCTCGAGGTGCAATTAAGAATTACAGGAAATCCGACGAGCCAAACCTACTTGGCAACAACCAAAAATATAAGCCAGGGCGGGCTTTGCATAGAGATTAAAAATGGTGAAAAAGCCCTTCTTGACGCCTTGTTTGCTGCAGGTCACAAAATTGGTATTGATATTAATTCACTGATACCCCACCAGAATAATACAGTAGCTGAGATGCCGCTGTGGGTCAACGGGCGAGTGGATTGGGCCCGCGAATCGGATCAAACCAGCCAAGCGCTGCAGATCGGTCTTGAATTTGAGGATCTAACCGATGAAGCCCGCAAGCATATTCGTGACTATCTGGTGGATCAATTTTTGCGACAGTATCCTCAGCAACTTTAACTGGCACAACATTGCAAAAAAAAGAGAGCGGCCCAGGTGTTATGTTTAGGGCCAGCTCTCTTTGAATTTTAAGCGTTGCTATTTTGGGGATGTTGAGGATTTCGACAATACGCTGCTACGTTGGTTCCACTCCCATCTTCTAAGATGGTTACACCTTCCAGTACTATTGCTTCCATGAATAAGACGCTGCTTATCATTGGGTGCGGCCTTCTTGCCGCGGCGCTCAAGAAATGCAGCGAATGTCAAGCGTAGCATCTGAAGATGAGCAATCAAATTTTATCTTTTGGCTGTGGACATCGTCGGTTATTCGATCTTATCGACCAAGCCCCAATCCAATGCTTTTTCAACGCTGAACCAGGTCGTTTTCTTTTCCAGCTCTTCCCATTTGCCTTTATCTAACTTGGTATTGGCGGTCAATTTGCTGATATAGCGCTCGCGCAGCAGACTCATCAGCTCGTTTTGCGAGCGGATATCCGATGCCGTTTCGCGTCCCGGCCATTTCCACAATGCGGCCTCATGCACCATAAAAATGGTTCCTGGGGCTGCAAACCGTTGATTACAAACGGCAAATACCGGTACGGCCGCACTGGCGATAATTCCCGAAGCATGAGCCGTAATACGGAATCCCTTTCGCCGCGCGCGTTCAATCTGATCGGCCAGCGCCAGTCCTGAAAATGCATCGCCGCCGGGTGAATTAATAAATAAGTTAACATCCCGGATATCGGTATTGTTTTCCAAAACACAAAGATCGTTCCACAGGCGTGTGACATCCGATACCGAAAGGCCTGAAAAAATCTTAACAAAGGCTTTGTCCTTAGAAATAAAAGACAGTTGTGAAAGGTGTCCTTCCTGATTGGGGACTTCCATCGATCTGTTGATTCGCTCACTATTATCGTTCTGGCTAACTTTGACCTGGGTCGGATCTGCAGCCTGAACTTTGACCACGACCTCCTGCGGCTGGGATGGCCCCGCGGCCGGCATGGTGGCACAACTCACTAAAAAAAGACCCAAAAAAGCAATGAGAACCCATCTATAAAACATGTCGAAACCTCCTATTGTTTTTTAATCCATTCATTGGCTATGCTTATCGTAGCAAGATTTGTACCAAAAGCAGCTTCAACTTCAAACAGAAAATAGTTGTTTGATATCGATAGGTTATCAATTTGCTTGATTCTGGGTGCAAGGCTGTTCACTAAGAAAATTTTTCCGGAGTCACGGTTTTGACATTGAAATGCCAGTTTTCGCTATATGCAGTGCATTGGACCTGAAAGGGTCTGCAAATGGTAAATGAGACCACCAAACGATATCATCGCCTGCCAAATACCACATTAAGTTTCAAGTCTTTAAAAATTTTACCGATATTAAATCTAACCCGTTATTTCAAATACCGATAAGCATCAAGCGAGGCCAGTCTGCGATGGCAGGAGACCATCAGTGACCGGATCGCTGGGTCGATTTGTATCCGGCCCGACTTAGAACTGTTATGTAAGAGGGAGCATCCGTGTCAGCACTGAAAAATGCGCAACCTTTCAGCGGTTTAAATACCAATATTTGGATTATCACTGAAGGCCGGGATTCTCAATTTGATCTGAGCAAAATTGACGGTGGCAAAGCCAATCAGAATGTTCGGGAATATCAGATATCCGATATCGCCTATTATCTATTGAATCCCCAACCTATTGAAGTTGAAAAACGGCTCATCGGATGTGAAATCCATTATCCCCAGCGAACGACAACTAAAATTGTTGAAAAATTAAAACGTCTTTTACCTCGCCGTCTGCGTCGGGTTTGGAACAGCCATCTCATCCCGCCGGAGGTGCTCGTATCCCATAACAAGATATGGATACCACCGCTTAGGGACAAAACCTTAGAAAGCTATTTATTTAACATTTACGGGTCCTTACGCGCCTATGATGCCGTTGCACGGCGCCTGGCCCAAATTGATCCTTATCGAATTGCACATGTTATCGGCATCTGCAAAGACCTTGGCGGTAGCCTGACCTATTTGAAGCTTCAGGGCAGCATCGAAGAAAAATTAAAATACATGCAAAATTATATATCCAAGAATGTGGGTGTATTGCTCCGCAAAGCGTATATCGGCGACGGTCTGTTTGAGATGCGCGGGTTTGACTTTCGGGCTTTCAGATCCGAGCAGATCCACCGTTTGATGGTTTTTGAGCGTAATGGCAAACCCCAGTGCTGCGTTTTAAATGCAAATAATGCGGTCGAATTCCGACTGGATAACGATGATTTGCTTAAATACATGTTTTTGCTGCAGCAGGCGTTGGTAGAAGACCAAAAATTAATAAAGGCCTTTGAAAAGTGCATCCGCGAGCAGGCCAAACCCGTGAAGTTGTTTTTTAACCAAAAACTTGAGGTCAATTATGCCAAGTCACCATTTCCTAAAGTTTATCGGGAAATTTTAAGCGACAATAAAATCGATAACCACCAGCGGAATTTAATTCGGCCTGCGCTGAATTATATGCAAATTGGAATTTCTTTTAATTATATACCTCAGGGCAATGGTCTTGAGGAAAATATGACCACACTGATATCAGTGTTACACGATTTAAGAGCTTTAGACATGCTCCGGAAAAAATTACCGCAGGTTCATAATGAGATCCAAAACCGCGTCAAAGGTTCTGAAGCCGGCATGTTTTATCTGTTGGATTCGATAGAAGGTTTCAACCATGAAGAGTGACTATAAAGACAATGATTATGAGTGGATAAAGGAATTGCTGGATTATCCTCACACCCTCGAGGAACGACTTGATTTTTTTGCGGATACCGCTCAAATCGATGTTCCTGAAGATCCCATCGAGCGGGTCATTTTCCAGGATAAAGCCAAGCGGGCGATTCGTAAAATTGCTCAAAACAGGGGTCACATCCTCATGGTCGGCAGACCGGGAACCGGCAAATCTATGCTGGCCAATATGTTTAAGGAAGTTCTGGAAGAATCCCTGGGTGATTATCTGCGACCCCAGGAAGCCATCATTGCCTTTCCAGGTAAAGATAAAAACCATGTGCGCATTGCTTATGACGATCCGCATATCATCGACCCACTCCTTGACAATTTCAATCAAGCAATTGATGCGGCCAAAGATGCCGTTGATGAGTTTAATCTTTCAGATCAAATTCAATCGGCCCGCAAAGCGAAACGGGCGCTGTTATGGGCAACGGTCATTGCAGCCACCGCCGGCATTTTTTATTCTCCTGCTTTTATCGCTGCCGGGCTAACCGGAATGGGTGCCATTTTCATGTATATGCAGGAAAACAATCACCGGGCGCAGGAGAAAATCCAAAGGGAATCCATCGCTGACCGCCGAAATGCCGTCAAGCATTTATATGACATGGTACCGGATATTTTATACGATCCCCGCAAAGATATGGACCTGATGGCAAGGGTATCAGAACCGGATGCCAGAAACATGAAAGGCGGGTTTCGTCATGATCCGTATCAATCCGGCAATCTTGAAACGCCCTGTCACAAACGGGCCTACCTGGGGGCCCATGCTAAATCACCGATTATTTATATTGATGAATTAAAAACCCTGATCAAGGTTGGATACATGGCGGAATTGCTAGAGGTTATGCAAAACAAGCGTTACATCCTTGAAGGCGGACGCAATACGGGCAGCGGCGCTGCCGACCGCTCAGAAAATCATCTCAAAGCCGATAATATCATTGTTGCCTGCTGCAACCATGACACCCTGCAGCATTTGCAGCAAGAGGGTGAGGGGGCGTTTTTAAGCCGCATTGAAGATAAGGGCGAAATCATCCGCATGGAAAGCGCCGTTCCGGAGACAACCGAAAACATACGCCAGGTTGCCCAATATGTGAAACAAGAAATCATTAATCTGGGTGCTGAGTTTAAAGATTCCTGGGGAGATGTCATTAAAGCCGAAGGCTACCAAAGTGTCAAACAGCGCAGTGAAACCATATACGGGAAATCACTTCCCGCTGATTTTAAATTGCAAGAGCGCGAGTTTGATAAAAGCGCCGTTTTGGAGATTATAAAAGAATTGAGGTGCCGGGCTTCGGATGGGAAGTTGAGCAGTATTTTGCGTCCCATAAATGGTGTGATCAAATCCGCCGAGTTTGAGGCAATTTTTGAAAATTCAACCCTGGTTCAAGCACGGCATGTTAAACATGCACTTAAAGAACACTTAAGTCTGGAAGGAGGGCTTTCGCAGGAATTCGGTCAGCAGAAAAAATATTTAAAAAAATATATTAGCTCAATGACCGATTCAATCGGCTATGTTGTCGGTTTGGCTGTCATCCATTCTAACTCCAGCAGCCAGATGCTAGGTCAACCCCTGCCAATACATTGCCAGATTAATCTGGGTGTTGCTGACAGAGTGGTTGCACCTGGTAAAATCGGTGATATCGCCAAAGCGGCAGCACAAAACGTGCGCGCCTCTATTAAAAAGGTGTTGAACAAAATCGGAGCCCCATATGTGGGGTATGAAATGTATGTGGAATATATTCAGGCCCACGGCGGGGTGGAAGGTGACAGCGCCTCCGTTGCCATGGATATCGCGCTCATATCTGATTTTGTGAAAAAGCCGGTCAATCAGCGCTATGGCGTGACCGGTTCCCTGACCGGTGATATAATACTTGCGGTTGGCGGTGTGACCGAAAAAATTCGCTCTATCATGGATCCGGATCTGGGCATGGAAGGCGCTTGCATACCCTGGCTGAATAAACGCGATATTGAACCCCTGCTGATCAATGCTGATAGCGAATACATACAAACAGATGATATTCCCGGCATTCGCATTTACCGTGCTGAGGGCAGAAAAGAGCCATTCGATATTTTCTTTTGCAAGACCAAGTATAATGCTTACAAAATTTTGATGGGTCTTGATAAAAAAAAGGTGGAAACCCTCATGGTTCAAAGAAGCAAAAGCGATCTTGATTTCATGCGCAATATCAACGCTTCTTCAGAACCTGTCGGGCCGAAGAACTGATTCAATGACAATACATTACGCAAATTACAAACTAAAAAAAACCGACCGGGCAACAAGGCGCTATCGACATCCGGTTGGTGGGATTTGATTTAATCGCCGAATTACTGAAAAATATTTATTATGAGAATTGAATGCCCCAAATGCCTTAGAATCAGTGCGATCAGCGGTGATTTGATCGTAACCCACAAACGGGCCTTGGAACTTGCCTGTTCTCTGTGCAAAGCCGAGGTGCATGTTCAACTCTCGCTGCCGACGGATGGTTTGCCGCATCCTGACTCTCAAACGGCGTCCGGTGATGAGGAGACACGCTTAGCCTCTACAATCAACGACAACCAGGATAAACCTGAGATCCTGTCACTGAAAAGCAAAATATTGCGCAGTCTGGTGGAATTGCCACCGATGCCCAATATTATTCTCAAGGCGCGCGAATTAATGGAAGACCCCGGCTCGAGCCTGAAGGAATTATCTGCGGTCATCGAACATGATCAGGCCATTGTTGCGCGGGTTTTGGCATTGGCCAATTCTGCCTATTATGGGTTAAGCGGTATGGTGTCATCGATTCAGCATGCTTCCATCTTACTTGGGCAAAAAACGCTCGGAGAATTGATTACCATAGCGGCCTCATCGAGGCTTTTAAGTAAAAAGCTAAAGGGTTATCAATTAAATCCCAGTGATTTTTGGAAACATTCGCTGGCAGTTGCATTGGGCTCCAAGATCATCGCCGCCAAAATCAACAGCGATTTGGTTGAAGATGCATTCATTGCCGGGTTACTGCATGATGCCGGTAAAATTATACTCGACCCTTATGTTGAGGAGCACAGGAAAGATTTTAATGCCCATTTAAAAAAGACGCCAGAAAATTTTATTGAAGCGGAAAAGATGATTTTAGGGTTTGATCATGCCGAGGTTATGTCGCGCGCTTCACGATTTTGGCGCTATCCCGAAACCCAATCGCTGGCCATACGCTATCACCACTCCCCCATGCGTTCAGGGAATAACGAGCTGGCACTAGTCGTCCACCTGGCGGATATCGCCGCTAAAGAAGCCGGATTTACGTCGGGCAATGCAGCATCACTTGCTGAATTCGATCCGAAAATATTAAGTTATGTGGGATTGGATAAAGCCCAATTTGATCCGGTCATTGATGAGATCGCCACCTCAGTTGATAAATTAGCTACCGAGTTTCAATAAGCCTTCCGTTTCGTGCCCAAATTGTTTCCAAGCGGCATACTCATTCTTCAATTCTATATCCTATCCATCACAATCCTTGCTTCCGGTTCATAATAGGTGTCGGGTGTCAGGTGTCAGGGAACACAAGATTCAAATCAGAAAACAACCAAAACATTAGACCGTTATCTCTACCGGGTAGCAAGGGCTCGATACGGACCACCGAATGCCTGACACCCGAAACCTGACACCTGAAACCTTGTAATGGCCACTAGCCAGAAAGGGGTAGTCAAAAAAAGTCTTGCCCTTCAATGGTTTTGGCGCCAATATAGTGTACACGATTGTACCGCCCAAAAGGGAATGACCCATGTCTCAGTATGATCTGACAGAATTTTTAAAATTATCGTCAGTTCTCAACTATAATCTGAGCGCTGCATCGTTAAATCGCTATAACGTCATGATGTATATCATTGGCGGTAAAGCCCTGGACCGGAATGTTTCAAAAGACCGCGAAAAAAAGGGTCTTTTAATGGATGCGCTCGGCTATCTTTTCAGTGCCTATCGGCAAAAAAGACGTCACCTGGGCCCCATGGCGGTGCTGCATCCCTTGCGGGCGACGGCGATTTTTGCACGCTATCAAAAGCCATTGAAAATTGTTGGGCTGTTGAGTGTTCTGTTTCACGATATCATGGAAGATATCAGTTCCAATGATTTCGATGCAGCTCAATGGAAGGACATGGAAGGCCGGCTATACAGTCTTCTGGAGCGAATGCCGGATGAGGATGAAGCTGTATTGCTGAATCATATCATAGCGCTAACGCGAACTGAAAGGGAAACCTACTACCAATATATCGGCCGACTACTTGAAAGTGCCAGCCAATCGCCGCAGCTTGTGCATGTTAAGTTAGCGGATCGCTTGGACAATACGCTGGATATGCGCATTGACTTGGAAGATCCTCTGGCGGGCGTTGATTTTTTTAAAAACATATTTCAGCTAATGTTTGTCAATAATTATCGTGGGTATGTTCCTGCCAATGATCATGCGCCGGCATCGGTCATGAACGGCGCCCGTCGGCTGCATCAGTTGTTTAAGAATACGGTATTGCTTTCTTTGATTCGTCAGCATCAATCCATTGGCAATGACCAAGCTCTGCGAGTCCTTTTTGAGGCCGTTTGTGATGCCAGTTTACAGGAAGCGCAAAGGACCCTGATGCACCTTCTCGGCTATCATTTCAAGGATTTATCTGAACAGCGCAAACTAATCTTAGAAGCAATGACCTATTGCTTTAGTGGCCGCATAGATATGGTCACCAAACCCGACCGCGAACAGCTGTTGGACGGTCTTTTTTCTACCTATTTTGCTTCTAATTCTAAAAAAGTGCTGCGCCGTCAACTTGATATTTTGTACCAAAATAAGCCGCTGATGATGCAAGCATCGATTGCATTTGTAGTGATTTTTCTACACTTTTTAAATGATGCCAAATACTATATCCATGGTATCAGCGCTGAGGGTATCGAACCGCGCTGATTCTTATGTCCTCTGACCTCTGCTTGCCGCGGCGAAGCTTGCCAAAGCGAAGGCGGGTCTTCTGTGTTCTGACCTCTGAATCCTAGATTGCCAGATCGCTTGGTACTTTTTCATCAAAGTGCTTTAAGCGCATGGCCATCAGGTGATTGACCATTTCAAAATCTTCAAAGGCCTGGTCAGGCTGTTTTGGTTTTGACAGCATGGTTTCACGGCTGTGGTAGGCGGCGCCATATTCAGGATCGATCTCCAGAGCGCGATCGAAATCTTGAAAAGCCCGGGCGAATTCACCCAATTTTTCATAGGCCAAACCGCGTAAATGGTAAGCCCGGACATAATCCTCATCGAGCTCAATGGCGCGATCAAAATCGGTTATCGCGTCAAACGCCATTTCTAATTTTAAACGGGCTGCTCCCCGACTGACATAAAAGAGAGCCAGTGAGGGATCGTATTTTATGGCGCGTGATAACAGGTCAACACTTTTCCTAAAGTCTTTTTTTATATAAGCCGCAACACCCTCATCAAACATTTTTCGGGCTGCGTATTTATTGGCCACGTTATTTACCTCCGATATGGATATACATATTGCGTGATAAATTTAAATCTGCCGCAATATGGCAGAGCAGGTCATAATTTGGGAAACCGACTGAAATTAATAATGATATTATAGAAAATAGACTGTATTTTAACCTAGTCACTCTAGAAAGGATGTCAATGTGGGCGGCGTTACACCTTTTGGGTTTCAGGTGTCAGGTGTCAGCAAAAGGCCTGGAGAGCCTATCGTTGACCCCGAGAAATAAATGATGATGGCGGCATATTGATATTGAAGTTGTTGGTATTACACGGGTTACCCTGAAACCTGACACCTGAACACTGAAACCTTATTTAAGGTAAATAATCTCACTGCTGCGGTGCTGGCTGGCGATCGTCAAACGCGGTTTGCAGCGGTTAAAGACTTCAGATACCTCAGCCAGAACCTTTTGGGGGCTGTTGTTGGTTTCACTCAGGTGCGCCAGGATGACATGTTTTAATCCCCTATGCTGCAATTGTTGGAGCAGACGTTTTGACTGTTGATTGGATAGATGCCCGCGCCGGCCCTGAATCCGTTTTTTTAAGGGCCAGGGATATGGTCCGTCGAGCAGCATTTGCGGGTCATGATTGGCTTCCAGGATGAGTAAATGACAATCTTGCAGCCGCTTTTTGAGTTGGGGCGTGACAGTGCCCAGATCGGTGGCGATGCCGATGCGGCGGCCGTTTTGCCCGATAGTAAATCCCACCGGATCGGCTGCGTCGTGGGAAACGGTAAATGGATGGATGTTTAAATTGTTGATTTGAAATGAAACGCCGCACTGGAACGGTCGGAGCTCATGCACCGAATTGCCAAGCAGTGCCTTTTTTTTGATTTTGCTGCTGAGGTATATCGGCAGCTTTAGCTGGCGGGACAGCACACCGACGGATTGGATGTGGTCGCTGTGCTCATGGCTGAGCAGAATCGCATCCAGGTCGTTGGGGTTCAAGCCCCTTGATTTAAGCCGGCGTTTTAATTCAGTGGCTGAAAGCCCGGCATCCAGTAAAATGCCGGTAAGGCCGTCAGAAATAAAAATGGCATTGCCCCGGCTGCCGCTGGCCAAAACACACACCGCCAGATTGTAATCAGCGCACTGCCGATCTCTTTGTAATTCAAGTTTCAATGTATTTGTTATGGGTTATATGTTATTTGTTATTAGAATTATATCAAAACAATATGTCACCAAACCACATATCTCTAATACCCAATACCTGGCGACCAATACCCCCTAAAAACGAATAACCAGAAGCTATCTCAAAAATAGTAGATTACGCTCAAGGGCAAGGCGAAAACCGATTCAAAAGTGGAGCATACACGTTAGTATTCGAGCATTTTGAATCGGTTTTTAACGCAGCCATTGAGCGTTAGATGCATTTTTGAGATAGCTTCCAATAACGACTAACGTTATTGGCCGGTTAGACGGTATTTAAATGAATCTGGCTTATTTCAACGGGCTCAACGGGCATAACAGGCTCAACCGGCCAACCTTTATTGACCCGTATGCCCAAATCCTCCGTTATTGCGCTCGGTTTCATCCAATTCTTCGACCACATCGAGTTGCGCAATGGTCACTTGTTTAATGACCATTTGCGCAATGCGGTCACCGCGCTTAACAGTGTAGGGCTGAGTGCCTAAATTGATGACCGCAATTTTGATTTCACCACGATAATCGGCATCGATGGTTCCAGGGGAATTGATTAGCCCGATGCCATGTTTGACGGCCAATCCGCTGCGCGGCCTAATCTGGGCCTCATAGCCTGTTGGAAGGGCAATCGCAAAGCCGGTGGGTATCAAGGCGCGAGCGCCTTTATCTAAAACAAGTTCCTGCTCTATGGCTGCGCACACATCCATGCCCGCTGATTGTGGCGTCATATAGCGGGGAAGGGGCATATCAGCATCTGTTTCTGGACGCAAGCGCAAGATTTTAATCACAGGTGAATCGTTCATCATGATGAGGTGTCAGTGTTCAGGTGTCAGGTGTCAGTAATTTTTCCAATGCGTTCCAAGCTGGTCCTGAAGCCATTGGCGTTAATAATCTCCATGAGAATCTGAATTTCGATGTGATCCGCAGTTCCCTGACACCCGAAACCTTTATAAGCCACTGAACCCGGAACCAGGGGGTTATTTATACAGAGCATCTTCGAAAGGTTTATCGTTCTTATCCGGCCCCAGCAGCGTTAATCCAATTTTGTTTCTGACAAATAGGCTTTGAGAAAGCTCTAAAATATCTGCAGCTGTTACCGATTCAACACGCCTGATAACGTCTTGCAGCCGGATGTCACGTTTAAAATGAATTTCATTCTGGGCACAGCGGACCATCTGGTTTTCATTACTTTCCGATGCCAGCAGCAGACTGCCCTTGGTATACTCAACGGCTCCTTTCAGCTCGGCAGCCGATACGGGTTCGGCGCATAACCGATCTAATTCTTGGAGCACCAGATTCGTGGTTTCCAGAGCTCTGGCGGGATCCACCGCCAGATAGATGCCGCACATACCGGTGTCCACATGGGACATCATAAAGGAATACACCGTATAGGCCAATCCTCTTTTTTCCCTGATTTGCTGAAACAGGCGTGAACTCATATTGCCGCCAAGAATTGTGTTGAGCAGAGAACAGGCGTAACGACCCGGGTCGTTTACGGCTAGCCCGGGGGTACTCAAACAAATGTGAACCTGTTCCAGGTCTTGGTAGTTCAAATTGACCAGACCCTGGCTTTGGGGGGTGACACGATCGTTGATGCCATTGCCGGGTTTGATAGATTCAAAAGCCGGCCCCAGTCGATCGATTAAATGTGCATGGTCGACATTGCCGGCAACCGATATCAAAATTCGATCTGGTTGATAAAGACGATGGAAATAATTTTTGATCTGATCGGCGTCAAACTGAATGATATTTTCCTGAGTGCCCAAAATGGAACGTCCCAAAGGATTGTCCCCCCAGAAGTTTTTACCAGAAAGCAGATGGACATACTCATCCGGGCTTTCTTTGACCATTTTGATTTCCTGCAGTATGACCGGTCGTTCTTTTTCGATTTCCTGGGGATCAAATACGGAATTTAAGAAGATATCAGAGAGAATGTCGACCATGGTATCCAAGTGGGTGTCCATTACCTTGCCATGATAGCAGGTACTTTCCATGGTCGTAAATGCATTGGTGTGACCACCGATCGCATCGAATTCTTTGGCAATCTGATAGGCGGATCGCCGTTGGGTGCCCTTAAAAATCATGTGCTCGATAAAATGAGAAAGCCCGCTTTCAGCCGGTTTTTCATCGCGGGCCCCGACACTGACCCAAACACCCATGGACACCGAACGGGTGTGCGGCATTTTTTGGCTTAAAATACGGATACCATTTTTTAACTCAGTCTTATTTACGTTCGCGGCCATGTTTTTCTTCCAGGACAGCTTTATGACTGAGCCGGATTTTGCCATCCCGGCTGATTTCCAGCACCTTGACCTTTAGCGAATCCCCCTCTTTGACAACATCGGTTACTTTGGTGATGCGCCGATTGGCCAGCTGAGAGATATGCACCAGGCCATCTGTACCCGGCAGGATCTGCACGAAAGCACCGAAATCAGTAACTTTGACAACGGTTCCTTCATAGATAGCGCCGATTTCGGGTTCCTGGGTAAGATCTTCCACCATTTTAATTGCCGCCTGGCCTTCTTCTTTGGAGTAGGCGGCGATTTTTACCATTCCGGAATCATCGATTTCAATACTGGTATTGGTTTCGCTTTGGATGCCGCGAATGATTTTACCACCGGGTCCGATGACCTCACGGATTTTGTCCGGGTTAATTTTAATCGTGGTGATCGTCGGTGCATACGGTGAAATTTCTTTGCGCGGCTCTCGAATGGTTTCCAACATCTTGTTGAGGATATGAATCCGTCCCACACGGGCCTGCTCCAAAGCCTTTTGCATGATTTCTTTGGACAGTTCGTGGATTTTGATGTCCATTTGCAGCGCGGTGATTCCTTCTTCGGTGCCCGTCACCTTAAAATCCATATCACCGGTATGGTCTTCATCTCCCAAGATGTCAGAAAGAATGACGACTTGATCCTCTTCTTTTACCAGGCCCATGGCAATACCGGCCACCGGCGTCTTGATGGGCACTCCGCCGTCCATTAAGGCCATACAGCAGGAACACACGGTGCCCATAGAAGAAGAACCGTTGGATTCTAAAACTTCTGAGACCAGTCGAATGGTATAATCGAATTTTTCTTTATCCGGCAATATTCTTTCGATCGCGCGGGTCGATAACCCGCCATGTCCGATATCACGGCGCGACGGGCCGGAGATACGCCGGGTTTCGCCCACAGAATATGGCGGAAAATTATAATGCAGCATAAAGGGTCTGAATTCTTCGCCATACAATGTTTCAACCCGTTGCTCATCCTGTCCGGAGCCCAGTGTCAATACGCCCAGAACCTGGGTTTCGCCACGGGTGAATAGGGCGCTGCCATGGGGTCTGGGTAATAACCCCACCTCACAGGTGATCGGTCGGATTTCATCGAATTTGCGATTATCGATACGACGGTTTTCTTTCAAAATCAGGTCTCGGCTGATATTTTTCTGCAGGTCTTTTAATATGGCGTACACTTCCGATTTGCGGTCTTCATAGTCTTCGCCCAGGTTCTCAAATATTTCGGCCTTGAGTTCGCGTACGGCTGCTGAGCGTTTTGTTTTTTTAGGGATTAAAATTGCTTCTCGCAACCGCCCGGCTGCCGTTTCATTCAGCATATCGACCAGCTTCGGATCTTTTTCCGGCGGGGTATACGTTCTTTTCGGCCGTCCATGTGTTTCTTTTAGTTTAAGCTGCAGATCAATCAGTGGCTGCATTTCGCGATGACCGAAAAAAATCGCTTCGAGCATATCGGCTTCACTGACCACATCACTGCCGCCTTCCACCATCACCACACCGGTCTTGGAGCCGGCAACGATGATGTTGATATCGCTATTTTCCAATTCCGATGTGGGGGGATTGATTTTCAACTGACCGTCGATGCGGCCCACCCGCACACAGGCAATCGGACCTGCAAATGGGATGTCTGAAATCTCCAGTGCCGTCGAAGCGCCGATCATTGCCAGCGTATCCGGGTCATTTTCCTGATCCATGGATAATACGGTTGCAATAACTTGAATTTCATAGCGCCAATCTTTCGGAAATAGGGGCCTTATCGGTCGATCGATCAGGCGGGCAGTTAAGGTTTCTTTTTCACTAGGTCGTCCAATTTCACGACGAAAATAGTTACCGGGAATGCGCCCGGCGGCATAAATTTTTTCTTGATATTCTACGGTCAGGGGCAAAAAATCTGATATCCTCTCTTCATGGGCAGCCACTACAGTGACGAGGACAATCGTGTCTCCATATTGGACGACTACGGACCCGGATGCCTGTTTGGCAACTTTATTGGCCTGGATATTGAGAGTTTTGCCTCCCAGTTCTTCCTCTACTAAAATTTCCATTTTTTCTCCTAAATTGTAAACCATGCCGTCATTTTAAGTTGGCATTAAGCCAGCTGTTCAATCTGGCAATTTAAAATACATTACGGTAAACGGTCTTGAGCGATCAATTCTAAATGTCTTAAGAATTGGGTTTCTAGCAGCGAATATGTCATGTATCGTTGCCGCGCCGGTCCGCAACGGTCTGAGATTCCAGCGCTGAAACCGTTGAAATTTGACACGAAAGGGATGCGCCGATTCTGCAATTTACCGTTTCAGCCCCAGCGTATCGATGATCGCCCGGTAGCGATTGACATCTTTGTGTTTCACATAGTTTAACAGCCTGCGGCGCCTGCCGACGAGCATCAGCAAACCTCTGCGGGAATGATGATCCTTTTTGTGAATTTTTAGATGCTCAGTGAGGGAGGAAATACGGTAGGTCAATAAACCGACCTGAACTTCCGGCGATCCGGTGTCTGTCTCGTGAAGTTTGAATTTGTCAATCAATTTCTTTTTTTCTTCTGTGTCGAAAACCACTGTTACAGCCTCCTGTTCGGATAATGGTCCTTGATGGTGCTTCTGTCATGTTTAATTTTGAAAAACACAGGTGTAAGCAAATTTGTCCTGGTTTTTCAAATACCTGATCACAGCCAGCAATGCATTGTTGGCATCTATAATTTTCAGATAAGTGTCTTGTTTGAATACATCTGCTGGCATACGATCCAGATCAATATCTGTTTTTTGAACCGGCTGACCATATTTGATTTTTTTTTTCAAATCTTGATCGGCCGTATACCCCGGCATATCTGCCAGGGCATCTGTCATGCTGATTATACTGCCATTAAATGCCCGGTTTGTTGCCTGCTTTTCCAGTTGTGGCAGCGATATAGCCTGATGAATTGTGAAACCGCTGCTCTCGGTGCGCTTGAGGGCCAGCAAATGGCCGCCACATCCCAGCTGCTTGCCGATATCGGCACACAAGGTGCGAATGTAAGTTCCGGCGGAACACGACACCTCTAAATGAACCAGCGGCAGATTTATTTCAAGAATTTTTATGTCTGTTATATAAACGCGTCGCGCCGGCTTTTGAACCGGTCGACCCTGCCGTGCCAATTTGTATAGCGGTGTTCCTTTGTGTTTTAAGGCCGAAAAAATGGGTGGCTGCTGTTTAATCGACCCGATGAATTTTTGAACAGTCGATGTTATCTCTTTTTCCGTATAGCCCCTAACCGCTTTGGTGGCAATAACAGCTCCGGTCGAATCTTGCGTATCGGTTTCGATTCCCAGCTTCAGGGTTGCATCGTAAGTTTTATTACCTGTCAGCAGAAACTGCGCCAAGCGAGTGGCGTCATTTATGCAACAAACCAAAACACCTTCTGCGAAGGGATCCAGCGTGCCGGCATGACCAACCTTTTTCGCGTTTAACAGGTGTTTGACCTTTGCAACGACCTTTGCAGAGGAGATATCCGTAGGTTTATTGACAACGATTATCCCGCTTTGCTGCTGTGCCTGCATGGGGTGTTCTTTTCATGCGCGGTTTACGAACGCGATCCTTTCGCGCGTTAACCGGTCGGTTTATAGGTCATCTGCCAGCTCGATGATCTTTTCTTTCAATGCCACCAGAGTTGATTCAATCTGAAATCCGGCAGCACTGGTATGACCGCCACCGCCAAAATTACCGGCAATTTTAGCAACGTCTACCGTGTTGTCCGAACGCAAACTGACATGGTAGCGGTTCATATTGGTAAATTTACCGGCTCCGTTTTTAATCTCATGGATAAGAGCTGCAACCTTAACATCTTCAATACGGCGCGCATAATTGATCAAACCGTCTATATCTTCGGTACTCGTTCCGGTTGAATTTAACATACTGCGGCTTACAGTCATCAATGACAATTTGCCGTTTCCTGAAATTTCAATCGAATTTAAGGCCATATTTAACAGTTTGATACGTCCCAAAGAATAGGTTCCAAATACACGTTGCGCCACCGTGTGGGGCTCAACACCAATGTCGGTCATGGCTTTACTGATCTCAAAGGCCGCCGGGTTGGTATTTGAAAAACGAAAAGAGCCCGTATCCGTTAATATGCCAAGGTAAATGGAAGTTGCAATTGCTTTGTCAAAAGGGATATCAAGCGCATTGATCAATCGATAGACGATTTCAGCAGTCGCGCAGGCATCGGTATCAATGAGCTGGATGTGCCCAAAGCCGGTGTTGGAAACGTGGTGATCGATGTTAACCACGACTGCTATCTGGTCAACAAGGGCACTTTGATCACCGACTCTGATAATGTCGCCACAATCCAGTATGATGGCCAAATCATAGGCTTCAGCTTCTTTGATTTGTGTTACGATGCGTTCAACACCCGGCAGAAATCGGTAAACGGCTGGTATGGGGCTTGGATTAAACATGGTGATCTTTTTATCAAGTTTGCTCAATGCCAATCCCAGCGCCACCAGCGAACCGAGACAATCTCCGTCAGGTTCTGCATGTGATGCGACCAAAATGCTTCGGCTGGTCTTAATGTGTTTAAGAATCTTCTCCATTTTTTTCTTTGGCTATTTTGATCAAGCTGTCAATCTGAGCACCATACTCGATGGATTCATCGTAAAAAAATTTCAAATCCGGCATGTATTTTAGATCCAGCTCACTTGCCAGGGTCCGCTTGATAAACCCGCGGGCACTGTTAAACCCTTTGATGGCCGCATCTTTTTTCTGCTCGCCTTTGGGGGTCGTAAAATATATGCGGGCCAGCTTCAAGTCACGCGAAACGTCTACTCCGGTAATGGTAGCCATTGTCAACCGCGGGTCTTTGATATCTTTTTGTATTAACTCAGATAATACTTTTTGAATTAATCCGCTAACCCGGTCTGATCGTGCAAAAGGGATCATAAATGAATGATTTCTATCTCAGTGTCAATAATTTCCGCCAGGCCGAGGTCTTCGGCCATATTAATGATCTTGTCCAGTTTTGAGTTAATGACAGCATTATCATTGCCGACCATCGAAAAGCCAATTTCGGCGCGCTGATGTATATCGTTTGATGCCACTTCCGCTATCGATGCATTAAAATTATTGCGCAGCCGACTGACGATCGCCCGAACCACTTTTCGTTTTCCCTTTAAAGAGCGGCAGTCATGCAGTCTAAAGGTAATCGTTCCAATTCCTACGACCATAGTCTTTTTATTCTCTGAAAGGGCCGCTGTGTTGTAAACTTAGGTTTTATCTTTAAACTCCCCACAAGAGGATCTCTGTCAGAAGCAATTTTTTAATATAAGTTAAAACTGTTTCAAGGCGTTTAGGTTTTGTTCGCTGGCAAGGCTTGATATGGTTCAAAAGCGGAGCGTACACGATAGTACGCGAGTATTTTGAACCAAATTATAACGCAGTCCAGCGGACAAAACATGAATGGCTTGAAACAGTTTTTATTCTATTTCGGGCCTAATCTCCTTCATATAATAACAATCAATCGTATCGCCGACTTTGATGTCATTAAAATGCTCTATGCCGATGCCGCACTCATAGCCGGCCTGGACTTCTTTGACATCATCTTTAAAGCGGCGCAACGAAGAATTTTTGCCTTCAAACACCACAACGCCATCTCTTAAAAGGCGCAGGTTTTGGCCGCGTTCAATCTTGCCATCGGTTACATAACAGCCGGCAATATTACCAATTTTGGGAATCTGAAAAACTTCGCGGACTTCCGCCGTACCCAATACCTGCTCCTCATATGTGGATGCCATCATTCCAGCCATTGCGCTTTTGACATCTTTGATAACATCATAGATGACACTGTAAAACCGCATGTCCACTTTTTCATCGTTGGCCAGAGCCTGGACTTTTGGCGTTGGACGTACATTAAAACCGATAATAATGGCATTTGAAACCGTCGCCAGGGAAATATCGGATTCGGCGATCGTACCACTGGCGGAATGAACAACGTTTACATTAACCTCATCATTGGAAAGTTTCGTCAGCGAATCGTTTAAGGCTTCGATTGAACCGTGAACATCGGCTTTAATGATGAGGTTTAAATCTTTGATTTCACCTTCTTGCATGCGCTCGTAAAGCTTATCGAGGCTCAAGCGGTTCGATTGGGCCAGCTCCTTTGATCTTTGTTTTTGCTGTCGATTTTCACTGACCTGCTTGGCATTTTTTTCATCATCTAGTGCAAAAAATTCGTCGCCGGCCATGGGCACACCAGACAATCCAACAATTTCAACCGGTATCGAGGGCCCTGCGGATTCAATCAAGCTGCCTCTGTCATCAAGCATTGCCCGGATTCTGCCATAATGCATACCGCAAACGACCGGGTCACTCGCGCGCAGCGTACCTTCTTTTACCAAAACGGTTGCGATGGATCCCCGACCTGAGTCGACTTTAGCTTCAACAACATGACCCGTGGCCAGTTTGTCGGGGTTGGCTTTGAGTTCAAGAACTTCAGCCTGAAGCGAAATCATTTCGAGTAGTTCGTCAATTCCTTCAGCCTCTTTAGCCGATACTTTGACATAAATTGTATCCCCGCCCCAATCTTCAGGTGTCAGACCGATTTCGGCAAGTTCACGCTGTACTTTATCGGGTTCGGCATTCTGTTTGTCTATTTTATTGATGGCTACGATGATGGGGACATCCGCGGCCTTGGCATGATTTATCGCCTCGTTGGTCTGCGGCATGACACCATCATCGGCTGCAACTACCAGAACTACAATATCGGTCACCTGGGCCCCGCGTGCTCTCATTGCCGTAAAGGCCTCGTGCCCCGGGGTATCTAAAAAGGCGATGTGCCCCTTATCCGTGTCTACAAGATAGGCGCCGATATGTTGCGTTATTCCGCCGGCTTCCATTTCTGATATTCGCGATTGACGAATGACATCCAGCAGAGACGTTTTACCGTGATCGACATGTCCCATGATGGTAACAACCGGTGGACGCGGTATCAGTTTGGCAGGGTCATCGGTTTCTTGCTTTATCAGGGCCCCTTCCTCGAAGCTGGCGCGCTCCACTTCATAATCAAATTCATTGGCGATGAGTGTGGCGGTATCAAAATCAATGGTTTGATTGACCGTGGCCATGGAGCCCATCCCCATCATAAACTTAATGATCTCACCAGCTTTAATTCCCATGCGTTTTGCCAGTTCCGATAGAACAATGGCATCATCAATTTTAATGCGTCGCTTGATCGCTTTGGCAACCGTTATCTGAGTCTTTTGACCGCCGGTAGGTTTCTTACCTTTACCCATCTTGCGCTGCTTGCGTGGTCGATATCCTGCCCCGTAAAGATCCTCTCCCTCGATTACTGCTTTTCGGCGGAATGAAATTTTCTTCTTAAGAAACTTCTTGTCGACTTCGGATTCTTCATACTTTTTCTTGCGTTTTCTTTTCTTTTTATCCGCCGTCGAAGGCTCATCTCCCCTCGCTGGAGTTTCAGCTATATCTTTGCGGGAAGGCAATGCTTGAATTTTTGCTTTCTGCGGAGCGGCCTTTTTCTCTTTTAATGGCTTTGCGGGCGGTTTGATTGGCAGTTTTATAATTTTAGCCGAAGGTTCTTTCTTGCGAACCTTGGGGGGTTTGGCCTCTTCTTTGACGACCAATTTTTCCTCAGAGACCGGTTCTTCCACCTTTTCGGGTTCAACCGTTTTCTCAGCAATCTCTTCTGGAGCAGCCTTTGCGTCCGCTTCTTCAGATACGGTATCCGCCTGGGTTTCAGCCGCATCAGTTTCCTGCGCCTCTGCCTCTGCATCTAAAGACTCGACCACTTCGACTTTAACTGTTTTGCGACGCCGCCGAATGACTGTTGGTTTTACCCGTGTTTCTTCAACGGTTTCTTCTTTGGCACCAAACAGAGAAGATTTGATTTTGGTAATGATGTCCTCTTCCAAGGCACTCATATGGCTTTTTACGTCGATATCCAAGTCATTGAGCTTGGCAATCAACACCTTGTTGGTCATATTCAAATCTCTGGCAAGTTCGTACACCCTGAGCTTGGCCATTGTTTCCCCCAAAAAGTTAGTTCTGTACCGCTATGTGGCTACTGTTTGGCAGCCGCACCCGGCGCTATAGTTGTTGGTTCAGTAATCGATCCATTCACTATTAATGGATGTTCTTATTTCTTGACGATCCTCACTAACGATCTTTGGTATCCGTTTAAGCCTTATCGGTTTCTTCATCGGAGCGCTCAGTATCGCTGGCACTATCGGTCTCGGAAATTTCAGCTGCATTACCAGGCGTTTCGTCGACCTCCTCTGATGCGGACTGATTATCCTGTGCTTCAGCATCCAACGGCACTTCGTCGCTGGAATCGTTGGTTTCGCTTGTATCCGTTTGGTTGACTGCTTCGGCTTCCCTATTGGCTGCTTCTTCAGCTTGCTCGCTCTCCTCAACAGGCGCCTGGTTAGCAGCATCGGCTTCATCGCTCTCGGTCGCATCTATTTCGGCGGTGTCCGCATCGTTGCTTACGGTGTCCTCTTCCAGTTCTTCAGCTTGCTCGGTTTCTTCGACAGCTTTTTGAGCGGCGGCAATCAATTTTTTGGCCGTTTCTTCTCCGATCCCCCTGATCTGAATCAAATCTTCCGGCGTAGCATTGCCGACCTCTTCGGCTGAATAAAAGCCTAATTCATAGAGCGCATCCGCCATACTGATGCCAACGCCCGGCAAAGCAACCAGTGAATCATATCCGCTTTGCATAGCAATCGTGTATTTGGTTTCACTTTTGACATCCAAATTCCAACTGGTCAATTTTGACGCCAATCGGACATTCTGTCCTTTTTTGCCGATGGCAATCGACAAAAACTCATCCGGCACAATGACCTCCATGGTCTGATTGGCTTCATCGATAATTACCCTGGAGATTTCAGCTGGCGCCAGCGCATTGCATACGAATTTGGCCGGATCGACATGCCAAGGGATGATATCGATTTTTTCACCTCTTAGCTCCTGGACGACATTTTGGACGCGGCTGCCTTTCATGCCGACACAGGCGCCGACGGGGTCGATATCTGAGTTATTGGAGGCCACTGCAATTTTGGCGCGGATGCCCGGCTCACGAGCTGCTCCCATAATGGTTACGATTGATTCCCTGATTTCAGGCACTTCAGTGCGAAACAGATGAATCAGAAAATTCGGATGGGTCCGCGACAGAATGATCTGTGGTCCGCGAGATTCATGCAGGACATCTAAAATGTATGCCCGGATGCGGTCTCCGCGTCGATAGGATTCTCTGGGAACCTGCTCGCGAACGTGAACGATACCTTCAGTGTGCCCCAAGTTGACAATGATGTCCCCTCGATCAATACGCTGCACAATACCGTTGATGGTTTCACCTTTGCGATCAACAAAACTGGAATAAACAGCATCTTTTTCGGCATCTTTCATCTTCTGGATAATGACTTGCTTGGCCGACTGCGCCGCTATACGGCCGAAGGTGCTGGTGTCCATTTTTGTGCCCAGGCTGTCTCCGATTTCACATCCCGGATCCAGCTTGCGGCCTTCTTCCAGACTGATTTCAAGGGCCGGTTCAGTCACGACTTCAGCAACATCCTTGAATTGAAAAACTTCAATCTCTCCGGAATCTTCATTATATTGGACCTCTATATCCATTTTGTTGCCGAATTTTTTCCGCGCGGCAGATTTTAATGCCTCTTCCAGGGCTTTGATCAACACTTTTCGTTCGATACCCTTATCCCGGCTGACCTGTTCAACAACACGTTTGATATCTGAAATTTGCATCAGATTTCTCCATCAGCATCGACAAGCCGCGCTTTGGCGATATAACCAAACGGGATGTCGACGGTTTTTTCATTAAATAACAATTTTATTTGTTCAGCAGATGTTCCCACAATAACACCGGTAAAGTTCCTTTGTTCATTAATCGGCAGCTGTGTCTTTATCTTCGCCTTGCGGCCTTTAAAACGCTCATAATCCTTTAACTTAGACAGAGGCCGCTCCGGTCCTGGTGATGTCACTTCCAATGTGTAAGGTCCGATATCATCAAGCTTCACATCGAGCAGATCATTTAACTGGCGACTGACATTGACACAATCGTCGAGGCTGACGCCTGCAGGTTGGTCAATATACAAGCGTAAGATCCTGCCACCGGATTCGCGCTGAAATTCGATGTGCACCAGCTCTAAACCCTCGCTGTCACAAAGCGGTTCGGCCAATGCCCCTATCTGCTTGATGATCTCTTTCTCGTTTTTGGGCCCGAATGACCTGTTCCGGTTGTCCGATTTTTTTTTCTTAAATTTACGCTGTTTCGTTTTCACCGAATCTATTTAGCTTAGCCTGAAAAAACAAAAAACGGGCTGACGCCCGTTTCCTTAACTCCAGGTAGACCTTTGCCTTTGCGCGGTAAAAGTTATCAGTTCATGACACCGACCATAAGGTAATAGTTAATTCCATCTCACAGTCCCTAAAAAGTCCTACCCTCGCCAACTAAAAGGAAACGAACCAAACTGGAGCGGGCAACGAGATTCGAACTCGCGACACCAAGCTTGGGAAGCTTGTACTCTACCAGCTGAGCTATGCCCGCTCTTCACCTTAAATGATTATGACAAAATCGGGCCGTTGTCAATATAATTCAATAAATATGAAACGGTTTACTTGGAATGAGGGCCGGTTTGAGGTAATACAGTTTAAAGCCAACCTCGAAAACACGAAATTGAGAAAGCGCGAAATTTTTTTATTTTTCGTGCTTTCGTGGTAAATTCGTTGCTTTCAGATTTTAGCGAAAAAACATTCAGAGCTCGAATTCAGTCGAGCATATCCCTGATGGATTTGAGTTCTGCATGCAAATCCGCCAGCAAGTGCTTTTCGGCTGCCTCATTTTTGCGCGATCTGACAGATAAATGCTGTCGGGCGCCCTGAATGGTAAACTTTTTCTCGTAAAGCAGTGTTTTGATTTTTAAAATCAGCTCGATATCAGCCCGGGAATACAATCGCTGACCTGCGGCGGTTCGTTTCGGTCGAATCCGAGAAAATTCACTTTCCCAAAATCGTAAAACATAAGCGGGGATTTGGGCTATTTTGCTGACTTCGCCAATCCTGAAATAAAGTTTGTCGGGTATGTCCATAGGCGTTGATTTTTGATCTTGCATTTTTAAGACCCTGTAAGGATTGTTGCGATCAGGTCGGTAAACTGGCATTAAATGTCTCAACCAACCTATCCGCAATTGATTGATGGATGGGCGTTACATCTTCGTCTTCAAGTGTTTTGTGAGCTGACCGATAGGTCACTCGCAGCGATACACTTTTATTGCCCGGAGCAATAGGAGCTCCCTCGAATACACTTAGCAAGTCGATGTCTTCCACCAGCTCATGTGGCTGTTTCCCGGCGGTGCTGACAATTTCTTGGGCTTCAAGTGCCTTGTCTACGATGATGGTGATGTCCCTGAAAACAGCCGGAAATTTGGGAATCGGTCTGGAAACTGTTGAATCCTTAAGCAGTGGTATCAGATGGTCGAAGTTGAGCTCAAATAAAAATGCTGTTTGCTCCAAGTCGAAAGTGGCAAGCACCCGCGGATGAATTTGCCCCACCAACCCCAACGGGATCTGGTTGCACAAGATTTGCGCGCTGTAGCCGGGTTGGGTATAGCTGCATTCATTATCAGACAGTCGACTGAACCGGACATCATCGATCTGCAGTGCGTTTAAAAAGCGTTCGACGACACCCTTGATGTCATAAAAATCACAGGCTGTCTCCTGACCATGCCAGGACGCATCATAACGGGATCCGGTCCACAGCCCGGCGACCATCTCCGTTTCTGTCGGTAGCTGTTGCGAATCTTTATGGATAAAAATTTTGCCAATTTCAAAAATTTTTAAATTTTTGATCTGCTGGGCCAAATTATAATGTGTGGTTTGCAACAATCCGGGCACCAAAGAGGTGCGCATGGCGGCCTGATCTTCGGTCAGCGGGTTCAAAATATGCACGAGCTTTCGGCGCGGATCAGCGTCAGCCACTCTCAAATGGTCACCCGATTGGAGATGGGCAAAACTGTAGTTAACCGTTTCGCGGAAACCAAACCCTTCCATAAGCTGACGGGCCCGGTTGCGCAATTGGATCTCTTTTGTAGATGATCGCCCGGTGGCTGGCATTTGCGGAAATGTCGTTGGAATATTGTTATACCCGTATAGACGGGCGACTTCCTCCATCAGGTCCTCGGGTCTTGAAATATCCACCCGGAAAGTCGGAGAGGTCACCTTGAGGGTATCTTTTTCAGTATCGCTGGGCTTTACCGCAAATTCTATGGACTTGAGAAGTTTTTCAATTTGCCTGCGTTGCAGACGTGTTCCCAACAAGCGGTTGGTCTTTTTGGTGCTGAGCTTCAGACTTTTGACAGTCTGTCGATTTGGATATTCGTCGATCAAACCAGAGATAATTTTTGCGCCACTGACTTCAGCCATCAGCTTGGCGGCCCGGTTGGCCGCCGCAATGGTTCCCCCCGGATCAACCCCGCGTTCGAAGCGATAAGAAGCGTCAGTACTCAGACCAAGCTGTTTTGATGTCCGACGAACACTGACCGAATTAAAATAGGCACTTTCCAGCAATACCCGGGTGGTATCGTTTTCAATCTCGGAATTGAGACCTCCCATGACCCCGCCGATGGCCACCGGTTTTTCGCCGTCACAGATCATCAGCATTTCTGCGTCCAGCAGACGCTCTTTTTGATCCAAGGTAATAAAAGTTTCGCCTTTGTTGGCGGTTCGCACCACAATTCTGTTTTGCGCCAGACGGTCAAAATCAAAGGCATGCAACGGCTGACCGGTTTCCATCAAAATAAAATTGGTCACATCCACGATATTATTAATCGGTCGCAGTCCAACAGATAAAAGTCGCTGCTGTAGCCAAAAGGGGGATGGTTTTATTTGAATATCCGCAAGTAAGCGGGCGGCATAGCGCGGGCAGTGGTCCGGTGCTTCAATTTGTATGGATGTTAGTTGGGATATGCGGTCGTCGGCATCATTGAGTTGAAAATCCGGATACCTCAGACGACTGTTTTGAATGGCTGCGATCTCGCGCGCCACGCCGAGGACACTCAGACAATCGGGGCGATTGGGGGTGATTTCGATTTCAAAAACGGTATCTGTCAGTTCCAGGGCGGAGGCCAACGGGTCGCCGACCGACAGCTTTGGGTCAAGCTGCATAATGCCGCTGCGATCCTCCCCCAGTCCCAGTTCACCTTCACTGCAAAGCATGCCCTCGGATGTTTGTCCACGGATAACGCTCAGTTCTAAAATAAAACCTTCCGGAAATTCGGTGCCCGGCAGTGCAATCGGTGATAACATTCCGAGCTCAGCATTGGGCGCGCCGCAGACGACCGTAACTTTTCCGCGACCGGTATCAACCCGACACAGGTGCAGTTTGTCCGCATTGGGATGCGGTTCGATCGCTTCAATTCGACCGACAAAGACCGTATCCAGATAACGGTAGCGTTCGGATACCGACTCAATTTCGAGTCCAACCATCGTCAGTGCATCCGCCAATTCCGACGGTGCCATTTTGATGCCTACATAATCATTGAGCCAGCTGAGACTAACTTTCATTTATTCAGTTCCTAAAAGAAGGGTCAAGACATCATCTAATGTCCGATAGCTGTGTTACCCAGGATAAATGGATTACACATCTATTTTTTATGAACACTAAGGTGTGCATCAAACCGATTCGAAATGCTCGAATACTAATCCGCCTGAGGCGGACTTAACTTTCGAATCGGTTTGCGCCTTGCTATCGAACATATTCTAATACCTTGAACCCGCTTTTGAGATTATTTTCTAAAACTTCTATTCCAGATTGTATGTTGTACGTTTTGTTTAATATTGGGATAGGAACCGCACATCATTTTCAAAAAATTTGCGGATGTCATCTATTCCGAATTTAAGCATGGCGATGCGGTCCACACCCATCCCGAAGGCAAAACCGGTATAGCGGTCGGCATCATATCCTACATTTTCATACAGGGCCGGATGAACCATTCCAGAACCGAGAATTTCCAGCCAGCCGGTTCGAGAACATACGCGACAACCTTTGCCCCGACACATCACACACAAAATATCGACCTCGGCACTGGGCTCGGTGAAAGGAAAGAATCCCGGCCGAAAACGCAGGCTTGTTTGCTCGTCAAACATCTGATGGACAAAGGCGGTCAGTGTGCCTTTCAGATCCCCGAATGATACATTCTCATCCACCAACAAGCCTTCCACCTGGTGAAACATAGGTGTGTGGGTCAAATCCGAATCGCAACGATAGACCTTGCCAGGCATGATGATCCGTACCGGTGGTTGCTGTTTTTCCATGGTGCGAATTTGAAGCGGAGATGTATGCGTCCTCAGAACAATATCATCGGAAACAAAAAAGGTGTCTTGCATGTCCCGGGCCGGATGATCTTTGGGAAAATTGAGGGCCTCAAAATTATAATAATCCAACTCAACCTCCGGCCCTTCAGCGATGTCAAATCCCATTTGGGTAAAAATGTCGCAGATGCGCTGATTGATTTGGGTAATCGGATGCGTTGAGCCGGACGGTGCCGGTCGGCCGGGCAATGAAACATCAATGCCAGCCTCGGCGGCTTTAGCGGTGCTTTCAAGCTTTTGGGCGGTCTCTTTACAGGCCTTCTCCAGCAGATGTTTAACCTGGTTTGCCTGCTGGCCGGCTGATGGGCGCTGTTCGGCGGGTAGGTTTGAAATGTTCCTTAAGAACTGAGTGATAACCCCTTTGCGTCCCAGATAACGGACGCGAATATCCTCAACTGCCTGGCGGTCTGTTGCCGTGTTAAGCCCGTCCAGGGCTTCCTGATAAATTTGATCAATGGAGTTATCCATTTTCAAAATTTGAAACGATCAATCATGGTTTAACCTGAAGTTTGCACGGGCCAGAGGTTTTTATGTGCGAGGCATTTAAGGGCGAGGTTATAGTTAACTATACCTCGGTCTTAATAACACAGCACATGAAAGCCTCTGGCTCGCCGCGTTGTTTTTAGGGTGAAAATTAATGAGATAAAATGATTTTTCTCCATGTAATAACCGGTATAAGCGACTACTTTACCGTTTTGTTTCTCATGCTACCAGCCAAAAGAATGGCAAGTTCTCATTAATTTTCATGCAAATTCAGGTTAAAGTTTTTGTGCAGCCAATTCCGCAATTTTAGTAAAACCGGCCGGATCCGTAATGGCCAGGTCAGCCAGAACTTTGCGATCCAGATCAACGTTTGCCAGTTTGAGACCGTGCATAAATTTGCTGTATGACAGCTTGTTCATCCTCGCGGCTGCATTAATACGCGCTATCCAGAGCCTGCGAAAGTCGCGCTTACGTTGGCGCCGGTCGCGATAGGCGTACATTAGGGATTTATCCACCGCGTCTGCGGCTGTGCGAAACAATTTGCTGCGACCACCGCGAAATCCTTTGGCTAATTTTAAAACTTTTTTCCGTCTTTTTCTGGCTTTGAAGCCGCGTTTGATTCTCATTTTATCCTCTCTATCGATAAATCATAAAAGCTATCGTCAAACTATTAACTTTTATAAAAAAGTAAAGTGGTTTTATAAGCCGCTCCCATGTTCGAGAGCCCCGCCCAGGTAACGGCGGGATTTCACATCTTGATCCTAAACATTAAGGTGTTCAACGAGGCGCCTAATCACTTTCACTGAAGTGAACCTGAAACACAAATTCTCTGATATTGGTTTAATTTCTAATTTATAAATGAGGGCTTTTTTCGGTGAGCAAGGCCGCACAAGGTTTTTTGCCTTCGGCGTACTTGAAGTACGTTGAAGGCGGAAAATCGCGGAGAACGAAGCTCATCGGGAAAAGAGCCATTTAGAAATTAGAAATTTTAGCCGTTGGGTAGCAATAATTTTATGGCCTTAGCATTGGTTCTGTCAACGATTCTGCCTTTGCGCAAAGAGCGTTTTCGTTTGGTCGTTTTTTTGGTCAATAAATGACTGGCAAAGGACTTATTATAAACGATTTTTCCGGTGCCGGTTTTGCGGAAGCGTTTGGCGGCAGCGCGATTGGTTTTTATCTTAGGCATCTAGGACACTCCTTTGGTCTTACTATTTTAAAAATAGATGGCGTGAGCAATCACACATCTCGGCTCACGCCACCCTGAGAAATATTCAGTTGGATATAGGGGCAACGCCCTTTACGGGTCGTATTTAGAACACTTTTGATATAAGATCAAGCTATTTCGGTGCCAGAACCATGACCAGGATTCGACCTTCAAATTTGGGCTCCTGCTCTATCATGGCAATTTCTTCGGTTTCATCAATTATTTTTTGAAGCACCGTTCTTCCCAGCTCTGAAAGTGTTATTTCGCGCCCTCTGAAGATAACACTGACTTTGACCTTATCTTTTTTGCCAATGAATTTTTTTATATGGCCGATTTTAACCTGCAGGTCATGCTCACCGGTTTTGGGGCGAACCTTTATCTCCTTGAGCTGAAAAGTACTTTGTTTTTTCTTGGCCTCATGTTTCTTTTTGGTTTGCTCGTAACGATAGCGGCCATAGTCCATTATTTTACAGACCGGGGGATTCGCATTCGGTGATACTTCAACCAGATCCAGGCCTGCTTCAGCTGCAGCTTCAAGGGCTTCTTTGGTTGGTATGATACCGACTTGGTTGCCTTCAGAGTCAATCAATCTGACTTCTTTTGCTCGAATTCTTTGATTAATGTTTGCTTTGTTCGTGCGTCTGGGTCTCTGAAATCTTCTGGGAACAGCTATGCGTGCACCTCCTCATCTATGGTTTCATTTGGGATGACGCCAGGTTGCAGTCAACACAGAATGGCACAAATCCCCATTCTTATTCAGGTTGGCAATCAGCCTGCCTTTATACCCGCTGGGTCATCTACATATTAAGTTTTAAATTCCTTCAAATCCAGTATTTTTAAAATCTCCAATATATAACAACATTAAGAAATGCAAGAAAAAAATGCAAGAAAAACGTGCTGTGATTAAGTTGAAATGTTGATCAAAATAACCCCATTTGCAAAGCGGTTTTCATTGGTCCAGGGTATAGGCGGCCAGGAAGCTGTCTTTTAAATAGGTATGTTCGGTTTGTGAAAAATAGGATTTCAATAATTCAAGACTGTCACTTCTCAATATGCCGGATATAATTTCGATCTGATTTTCTTTATACAATGGCGGCAGAGGGGCACAATCGCAACGGGTGCCCCCGCCCATCGCATCTTCATAGGCATAAACAATCCTGCCAATGCCGCTGATGACCAGTGCTCCAAAACACATCAGGCAGGGCTCGAGGGTTGAAAACACCGAGACCTCTTTCATATTTACGTTTCGATCCAGGCGACTCAGCTCTCGCAGGGCCATCATTTCGGCATGATCGACTTCATTAACGCTATCTCCGGTGGTGCCTTCCCGGGCGCCGGTCACCAGGATGTTGTTACCCAGCGCCATGACGCATCCGACGGGAAACTCGCCGTTTGACAGCGCCATGCGAGCCTGCTCCAATGCTTTGTTCATATAGAATTCGTCATCCATCAAGACATCCTTATGCTTGTGTGCCGGTTTTCAGTTCTTAGATCTTATCAAATAGTTGGTTTCAGGTTTCAGGTGTCGGGTGTCAGGCCTTCGGCAGCTATCTTCAAGTTCTTGCTACTCAGATGAGGTAACGGTTGCATGTTTTCGATGTTTCCTGACACCTGAAACCTAATAAAGCAACATTAGTGACTACTCCGGTTAAAAAATCATAACGAGTGACATGGGCATCTACAACCGACAGATATCCTCATCACATTCGCAGCTGTCATCAACTTCATAACAATAAAGGATTCTGGACTCCATTTCGGCTCGGTGTTTTGTTATCGATTCAAAGGTCTTGCCGGCCAGACGCTGTGTTAATTCCCGTTTAGAGGGGATCGCATCCAGACCCGAGTCGATGACGTCACCAGATGGCCCGCTGATGATTTCAGCATCCTGACCGTTGGTCATAACAACCACCGGAACCTGATACGGAGCAATCAGCCGCGATACGGCCAGTGCCGATCGCCGACGGGTGACTAAGGATCCGGGTGCATACTTGACGACCATCAAGATCTGTCCTGCTAGAGTGATGATAAAATCAACTTTCAAAACCGCCTTTTTGTCATCGGCTTGAGCCACCAATGCTTTGCGGGGCTCGATATCTGTTTTGGCATACCCATTTTGCTCGACAAGTCGGCGTGCGATATCCTGACGGTGGCGCTCGTCGTGAGTATCTTTTAAGACCTCGCCGGAGATATAATCGACCAGTTCGCCCAGTATGAGGTGATGACCTTCCATAGTTTATGCCTGACCCGATCTCAATATGGAAGCTATTGTTTCCAGTTAACAGGTAAATTAAATATTCCTTTACAAACCACTATACAGATATTTATATTAGCTTTTTGCTTAAAATTTCAAGGGTTCAAAGACAACTTGGCGAAATTATCAAATTCGCAGATCTTAAACGCCAAACCTTTTAAGGGTTTTTATATGTCCATTCGCGAAGAATATGAGCGCCGCGAGGAAAAATTCATGGCTCCTTTCGGGTGTTTGAGCTCCGATTCAAAGGGACGTGCTGTTGACGAAAAATCCTGCTCGGTTCGAACCGCATTTCAGCTGGATCGGGATCGAATTGTGTTTTCGAATGCCTTTCGACGCTTAAAGCATAAAACACAGGTTTTTCTGGCACCTTTGGGTGATGATTACCGCACCCGGCTGACGCATACGCTGGAAGTATCACAGATGGCAAGGGTTATGGCCCGAGCATTGTTTTTAAACGAGGATCTGGTTGAAGCCATCGCTTTAGGGCATGATCTTGGCCACACGCCTTTCGGTCATAGCGGTGAAACGGTTTTAAGAGAGATATATTCAGCTGATTTTTCCCACAATGTTCAGAGTCTGCGGGTGGTGGAGGTTCTTGAAAACAACGGAAAAGGGTTGAATCTCACATATGAGGTTCGCGATGGTATTTTAAAGCATTCCAAGGGGTACGGAAAGATACTGCCCGATGACCCGGACAAGATGGCCATTACGTATGAAGGTCGCATTGTCCGCATAGCCGATATTATGGCTTATCTAAACCATGATCTGGAGGATGCCATTCGCAGCGGTGTTATCCGCTCCGAACAGGTGCCGGGGATCTGCATGGATACGCTGGGCCGCACGCATTCCCAGAGGGCGGAAACCATGATTCGAGGGCTGATCACTTCCAGCAAGGCCCACAATGGAGAGCTGCATCTAAAGATAGATGATAAGATCTATGCCGCCATGACAGCATTGAGGCAATTTCTTTATGAAAACGTTTACCGCTCCCCGCAGGTGCATCAGGATTTTGAAAAAGCCAAAAAAATGCTGTCCGATCTGTACGCCTATTTTTTGGAACATGAGGAGATGCTCCGTCAAAAATTAAGCGAATTGCAGATGCTGGGGGGCAACAACAACAATCAGAGCAAAGAGCGCACCGTTTGTGACTTGATTGCCAGCATGACTGACCGCTACGCCATGAACCTTTATCAGAGTATATTTTTTCCATCTCCCGTCGTTTAGAACCCAGATATCTATGAAAGTAATGAACTTATCTCATGGAATAGAGCGTATTGAAGCCCCTGATCTGGCTGTTTTTATTCAACGGCTGCAGCAGATCTATGCCAGCATGGACGATGCTTATAACCGAGCGGCCAAACAATACGGCTTTACCTGCGATGGATGCCAGGACAATTGCTGCCGGACGCGGTTTTATCATCACACCGTCATTGAGGTTGCCTATCTAAAACAAGGCCTGATGACCCTCAAGGCCGATGTCGACGAACAGGTAAAACAGCGGGCTTTAACCGTGATTGATGCGATTGAAAAAGCCCACGACAACCCGGCAGCGATTAGAATGATGTGCCCCCTTAATGTTGATACGCGCTGTATCCTGTATTCTTATCGCCCCATGATTTGCCGCCTGCATGGACTCCCCCACGAGCTGCGAAAACCCGGTCAGCCAAACATTATGGGCCCGGGCTGCAGCACTTTTGGCGAGCGCTGTGGTCACCAGCGTTATGTTGGGTTTGATCGTACACCCGTCTATCGTGAGATGGCTAAACTTGAGCAGGATGTCAGGCGCTCAATGGACTTCACAACAAAAATTAAAATGTCGATAGCGCAAATGATTGTCTTGCATGCAAATGGCGCGGGGACTGGGGCACGGGGATAAGAGTTTGCGATTAAATGATTCCTTTCTCCATGCACCGGGCACTATGGGCCATGTGAGTCGCAAATATGAAGTATATCGATATAGATAAAAAAGATGATCTGCCGGGCAGACAGATTGACGAGAAGGATACGTTTTCATTTCGCTGCTATCCGGAAATTGGCTGTTTTAACCGCTGCTGCCGAAATTTAAACTTGTTTTTGTATCCTTACGACGTGTTGCGGTTAAAAAATTTTTTAAAAATTTCCTCGGATGAATTTTTAGAGCAGCACGTGGATGCCGTCCTGTGCCCGGGCAATTTTTTCCCGGAAGTGCTGCTGCGGATGTCTGAAGACCAGGAGAAAACCTGTCCTTTTCTGACGAATTACGGCTGCTCGGTTTATGCCGACCGCCCGGACACCTGCCGCTCCTTTCCCATCGAGCAGGGCGTTCAGTATGATGCCACCCGCAAAAAAGATACCCCGATCTTTTTTTACCGGCCGCCGGAATTTTGCCTGGGGCAGCACGAGGATGACCAGTGGGATGTTGCCAGCTGGGCCGAGGATCAGGATGCCCAGAGCTATCAACGGATGACAATCCGCTGGGCGCAATTTAAGCGACTGTTTATAGATGATCCCTGGGGTGTTGATGGACCGGAAGGATCCCGCGCCAAAATGGCATTTATGGCCACCTATAATATTGACCGCTTTCGTGAATTTGTCCTTAACAGCAGCTTTTTGCAGCGTTACAAGGTTAAATCCGCACTGCTTAAAAAAATAAAAACAGATGATGTGGCGCTGCTTAAATTCGGCATGGATTGGGTGCAGCTTTTTTTGTGGGGCATTAAAACCAAAAAAATCAGATTGCGTTAGAGACGACCTAAAAAAAATTAAAGGAATTCTATCGTTTTTATTTTTTCTCACGCAAAGCCGCCAAGTCGCAAAGAAAAAATCACTAATAGAAAAACTCTTGGCGTCTTTGCGCCTTTGCGAGAGGTTTATTGCTTTTAAAGGACGCCCTTGGGCATATCGGGCACGACCTCACCGCCGAGAATGTAGCCGCCATCAAGCCGTATAACGCTGCCGGTCATAAATGGGGCATCTGTGATGATAAAATTGACGGCCTTAACGACATCCTCAATGACGCCGGTACGCGCTAAAAGCGTGTGATCGATAATCGCTTTTTTTTGATCGGCTGTGAGCAACCCCCAGCCTCTGGTTTGCCGGGCGTGCCGGGTTTCAACAAAGCCGAGCATGATTTCATTAACCCGCACCTGTGGGGCACCCATGCGTGCCCAGGTCTCGGTTAGCAAAGACACGCCACGGTTGGCGGCAGCGTAGCCCTCGTTAAAGACCATGCCGGCAGGACCGGACCGACCGACAACACCGGCGATGGAAGACAGATTGATAACAACCGCATCGCCGCTGGCTTTTAAATGCGGCAGGGCAGTATCAAATACCCAGCGTTTGGCGCGCAAGGTGGTCTCCATTTCCAGATCCCATTGCTGCTGCTGATAAGGTCCATGCACCACCGGCCAGCCGCCGCGCTCAATATTGTTGATTAAAATATCCAGGCGTCCGAAACGTTCGATTACCGCATCAATCATTGCGGGTATGGCTGCGGTTTCAAGCAGGTTGGTCTTCAAGATGAGGTGATCGCTGCCTTCAGCGGTCAAATTCTTTTTCAACGCTGGCAGCTCTTCTTCCCAGTCAAAGTAGGTTAAGGCGACCTTCACCCCGGCCTGTGCCAGGGACAGAGCGATACCTTTACCGATACCCTTGATGGCGCCCAGCACTAAAGCCACTTTGTTCTGAAGTTCCATTTCGTCCACCGTGTTTATTTTATGTTTGTTAGGTGTCAGGTGTTACATATGTTTAATTAGTTTGATTTGTTTTATTGGTTCGGTTTTAACCAACCAATTCAACCAATGAAACAAATCAAACTAATGTAAAAAATCCTTGAACCTCTGAACCTATGAGTTGAACAACGCCTGCTTAACATAGGCCATGCCGATTTCCAGCAAGGCCGTATCATCGGTCCTGGCCGAAGCCAGTTTTTGCGGGTCCGCCTCAATCTGATCTAAAAGTTTGTTTTTAAATATCTGGGTTCTGAATCGGTCCAGATCGTAAAGCGCCATATAAAACAGCCGGCGGGATTTTAGATCCAGCCGGCCCGGCCGCAGCTGGTTTTTCAGACGGATGATATCCAGCATCTGATCATTGAAATGGTTGTAAATGGCAATTTCCTGGTCGTCTGTCCATTGCCTCGCGGTCTGCGATTTAGAGGCTTTAAAGCCCAAACAATGCAGCTCTTTAATCAACACGAAATGTTCGGTGACTTTTCCGGTTTCACGATTGCTGGCGATGGCCCGCGCCAGCGGATAAGTGCGGCAGGATGCGGGACGATCCGGATAGACATGGCATCCTTTGGGGGTAACAAACGGGCATATCCGCCGGTGCTCATCTGAGGCTTTCAGTGTCACCATTGGCAGCCCGGATTCGGGCCCGATGTGCTGGACTGTGTAGCGCTCCAGAAATTCACTGGACGATATTTCCAGTCCTTTTTTGAGGCGTAAGATATCGTAAGGGTATAAAAATTGATTCAAGTTCCGGCAGCATTCATTAAAACAAGCCACTTCAGGAGAACAAGCAAACCGGAATTTTCCGTCCGGCGGTATGGGATACAGGTGGTCGTCCAAAATATTCTTAACCTCCAATCTTATAGCATTAGCTTTCAGGTGTCAGATATCATCTGGGATCTTTTTTCCTCTGTTTAATTGGTTTGATTGGTTAAATTTGTTCAATTGGTTCGGTTTAAGCCAACCAATTCAACCAATTAAACAAACAAAACTAATTTAACATTTTCCCAAACCCCTGAACCTTGCGATATCAGGTTTCAACAGTGTATCAAAGGAATTTCTGATTTGAATTTTTTTTCAGCTGGATTTAGGGAAGCGAATACAACATATAGTAATAGATTAACCGGCCAAATACAGCCGATAGAAGTTACGAACATTGTCTCATAACTGTCTGAAATTTTGGTTTTTGCGGGGCCAAAAACCCTTGACAAGGTAAAAGTTCAATGATATGTTTTCCCCTTTGGACAAACTGTATCTTGCTGATTTTATAGGAAATATTTACTGCCTTTGGCCGTAAAAATCCCTGATTTTTCTCAAATATTAACCGGTGGGTACCGGTTCAACCGATAAATAGCCCATTAAATTCAATAAAAACTTAGCTATATGAAGGGAGGTGCAACCACGTAATTCTTCTTGACGGTTAAAGTTTGCCACAATTACTTACCACATTAATTTTAGGAGGTATGATAAATGCCAAGTTATGTAATAGACGAAAAATGTGATGGATGCAAAGGCGGGGACAAAACTGCCTGCATGTACATTTGTCCGAATGACCTGATGGTTCTTGAACCCAACGAGATGAAGGCTTATAACCAGGAGCCGGATCAGTGCTGGGAATGCTTCTCATGCGTCAAGATCTGCCCCACCCAGGCAATTGAAGTCAGAGGCTATGCCGACTTTGTTCCCCTGGGAAGCAGTGTTATGCCGATGCTGGGAACCGAAGATGTTATGTGGACCTGCAAGTTCCGTAACGGAACCATCAAACGCTTTAAGTTCCCCATCCGGACCACTCCCGAAGGACAGGCCAATGCGTATGCAGAGCTGAAAGGCAAGGATCTGGAAAGCGGCTTGCTGTCAACCGAAGAAGCCGACGGCTATACCCTTCCGACGCCACAAGCAACTGTCTAACGACGCGTGGTTAGTTAAATTAAAGTAAATGATCAATTAGCACTATAAATCAAGGAGGATAAGATATGGCATTACCGAATAAACCATTGGGGGAACTCAAAGCTGTAAGGGACCCTGAAGTTGAGGAGCGTGAAGTTGATATTTTGATCGTCGGTGGCGGTATGGCTGCCTGCGGCTCTGCTTTTGAAGCTAAAAAATGGATGTCTGATGACCAGAGCGTTCTGCTGGTGGATAAAGCGGCTTTGGAAAGAAGCGGCGCCGTTGCCCAGGGCCTTTCGGCCATCAACACCTATATCGGCGAAAACACGCCTGATGATTATGTGCGCATGGTCCGCAACGACCTGATGGGCATCGTGCGCGAAGACCTGATATTTGATCTGGGCTGCCACGTGGATGACTCCGTGCATCTGTTTGAAGAGTGGGGCCTGCCGATCTGGAAAAAAACCGAAGACGGCAAAAACCTGGATGGTAAAAAAGGCCAGAAATTGGGCACCCTGAAAGCGGGCGCCACGCCGGTGCGTACGGGCAAATGGCAGATCATGATCAACGGCGAATCTTACAAACGCATCGTGGCCGAAGCAGCCAAGCTGGCCATTGGTGAAGAAAATATTCTGGAAAGGGTCTTCATCGTTGAGTTGCTGCTGGATGCCAACAAAGAAAATCAAATCGCCGGTGCGGTGGGTTTCTCCGTGCGCGAAAACAAAGTCTTCATCATCAAATGCAAGACGATGATGGTAGCCTGCGGCGGGGCTGTCAATATTTATCAGCCGCGCTCAGTGGGTGAAGGAAAGGGCCGCGCCTGGTATCCGGTCTGGAATTCCGGTTCCACCTACACCCTGTGCATGAAAGTCGGCGCCGAGCTGTCCATGATGGAAAACCGTTTCACCCCGGCCCGTTTTAAAGACGGTTACGGCCCGGTGGGGGCCTGGTTCCTGCTGTTCAAGGCCAAAACCCTCAACGGTCTGGGCGAAGCCTTTGCCGGCAGCGATGCCGCCAAAGCCGAGCTGGAAAAATATGCGCCTTATGGAACCGCAGCCATTACACCGACCTGTCTGCGAAACCACCTGATGCTTTTTGAGATGAAAGAGGGCCGCGGGCCCATTATCATGGATACCGTTACCGCTCTGGCCGAGCTCGGCAAGACCATGGACAAAAAAGAGCTCAAGCATCTTGAATCCGAAGCCTGGGAAGATTTCTTGGATATGACTTGCGGGCAGGCCAATCTGTGGTGCGCCACCAATACCGAGCCTGAAAAGAAAAATTCTGAAGTTATGCCCACCGAGCCTTATCTGCTCGGATCCCACTCCGGTTGCTGCGGTCTGTGGACCTCCGGCCCGGATTTTGACTGGGTACCGGATGCATACAAGATCAAAGCTGCCAATGGTAAGGTTTACAACCGTATGACCACAGTAGATGGCCTGTTCACCGCCGGTGACGGCGTGGGCTGCTCCGGTCATAAATTCTCCTCCGGTTCCCATGCCGAAGGTCGAATGGCTGTCAAAGAAATGGTCCGCTATGCCAAAGACCACGCCGATTATTCCCCGGCCATCAGCCAGTCAGCTGACGAGCTGGTCGACATTGTCTACAAACCCGTACGCCATTATCTGGATAATTGTGCCTACACCACCGACGATGACATCAATCCCGAATACATCAAACCCAACGGCATGATGTATCGTATGATGAAGGCCACCCACGAGTATGGTGCCGGAACCTCCACTTACTACCAGACGACCTCCAAGAACCTTGAGATCGTCATGGATCTGCTGGCCACCATGCGGGAAGATAACGAAAAACTGGCTGCCGGTGATCTGCATGAACTGATGAGAGCCTGGGAGATTCAGCACCGCATCTGGACGGTTGAATCGCACCTGCGTCACATTCAGTTCCGTAAAGAGACCCGTTATCCGGGCTTTTACTATCAAGCCGATTATCCGGGCCAGGATGACGAAAATTGGTTCTGCTTTGTCAATTCCAAGTTTGATCCCAAAGAGCAGAAATGGGATGTCTTCAAGAAAGATTATGTCAAGATCATTCCGGATGCCTAATGGATCAGCTCAGAAGTAGACGAATCAATAATAATTAACCAACAGATGCCTCCAGGTGTCATCTGACACCTGGAGGTTTTTGTTGTTGGCGCTCGTGTGGCATTAATGCAATGCGAGAGGCTGACAGCATTTCTCTTTACTTCACACTTCATTAATAGGTTTCAGTGTTCAGGTGTCAGGTGTCAGTGAACAGATGTCGGAGAACAGAAAACAGAGGACAGATAAAGCGTCTCCATTACAAATTTTTCAATCTGTCTTCTGTCGTCTGACCTCTGTCTTCTGAAGACTGATACCTGACACCTGACACCTGAAAGTTAACATCAAATTGGGACACACAGAGAAGAAATTGGAGTTTATGTGGTGAAGGTTTGCCACACATAATCGAACTTTACTAAAAGTGCGGAGGGAAGTATGACTGACGAAAAAGCAGCTCCGGCAAGCGGAAGCATATTAGTCGTTGGCGGCGGTATCAGCGGTCTGACCACGGCAATTGAAGCTGCCGAAGTGGGGTATGAGGTGTTCCTGGTCGAGAAAAATCCGTATCTGGGAGGAAGGGTCGCACAGCTGAATCAATATTTTCCCAAGTTGTGCCCGCCCACCTGCGGCCTGGAAATTAATTACAGACGGATTAAAGATAATCCCCGAATCAAGGTTTTGACGTTGGCGGAAGTCGAATCGGTTTCCGGCGATGCGGGCAATTATGAAGTGGCCGTCAAAGTCAATCCCCGGTATGTAAATGAGAACTGTACCTGCTGTAATGCCTGTACCGAAGCCTGTCAGGCGGAAATCGACAGCGAATACGATTTCGGGATGCAAAAGATTAAAGGCGCATATTTGCCGTTTGAGATGGCCTTTCCGGCCCGGTATGTGGTGGCGCCGGAGATCATCGGCACCTCCGATGCCGCCCGGGTTCAGGAAGCCTGCAAGTATGATGCGATCGATCTTGAAATGGAAGCCAAAACCCTGAATTTGAACGTCGGCGCCATTGTGTGGTCCACCGGCTGGCAGCCTTATGATGCCGCCCAGATCGACAATCTGGGTTTCGGCGAATATCCGAACATCGTCACCAATATGATGATGGAAAGGCTGGCCGCGCCTAACGGGCCCACCCAGGGCAAAATTCTGCGCCCCTCGGACAACAAAGAGCCCAAAAGTGTTGCCTTTGTCCAGTGCGCGGGCTCCCGGGATGAAAATCATCTGCCTTACTGTTCCTATATTTGCTGCATGGCATCTTTAAAGCAGGCCACCTATGTGCGCGAGCGCTATCCGGATGCCAAGATATACATTTTCTATATCGATTTGCGGACCCCGGGTTATCGTTATGAACGCTTTTATGAATCGATTAAGGAGGATGAAAACATCTTTTTGATCAAGGGCAAAGTGGCCGAGGTCAGTGCGGACGCGGGTAACCAAAATGTAACCGTAGTGGCCGAAAATGCGGTAACTGGTGAAAAAGTCCATCAGGAAGTGGAGATGGTCGTTCTGGCCACCGGAATGCAGCCGACAGTGGCCGCTGGCAAACTTCCGGCTGATTTAATCTACAATGATGATGGATTTATCGTCAATGATTTCGAAAAGGGCGGTATGTTTGCAGCTGGCTGCGCCAATAAACCGGCTGACGTGGTTTCATCCAACCAAAATGCTACCGGAATGGCCCTTAAGGCGATTCAAACCCTGGTGAGCAGATAGGAGGAAAGTTAGACATGGATAAAAAATACGGTGTATATATCTGCGAAGGTTGTGGGATCGGAGACGCCATCGATATTGAAAAGCTGGGCGATGTCGCCAAGGAGGAAGGTCTCGCGGTTAAAACCTGCCCGATATTATGCGGTCAGACCGGGGTTGAACTCCTTAAAAAGGATATTGCCGATGAAGGCGTCAACACGCTGGTCATTGCCGCCTGTTCCCGTCGGGTGCTGTACGATGTTTTCCGTTTTGACGGCTGCATCGTGGATCGGGTCAACCTCAGAGAAGGGGTGGTTTGGACCCATCCGCGATCGAAATATCCGGCTCCCACCGAAGAACAAAAAGACGATGAAAATTTCGTCGATCACGTTCAACTGTTGGCTGAAGACTATTTAAAGATGGGTATGGCGCGGGTTGAAAAAATAGAGCTGCCTGAGCCTTATCTGCTGGAGGCGCTGAATAAAAAGATCCTGGTGATCGGCGGTGGTATAACGGGCATCTCCGCGGCTATCGATGCCGCCAAAATCGGGTATGAGGTCACTATCGTTGAGAAAGAAGCGTCTTTAGGTGGCAATGCCAACCGTTGGCGAAAACAGCTACCCGGCGCATATCCCTATGAGAATTTGATCCCACCGGCGATCGAATCAAAAATCGAGGAACTGGGCCAGTATGCCAACATCACCGTCAAAACCGAGACCGTGGTCGGCCGCATCGCCGGGGAACCGGGTGATTTTTTAGTAACCCTTAAAAAGCCAGGTGATAGGACCGAATTCGACGTTCCGTTCCCCCTGCCGGATGAGATGAAGGTCGATGAGAAGGGCCAGGAACTGGATGCCGAAAAAATGCACGAAGCCTTTATGGAATACAACAAGGGCAAGCAGGACATTTTGCAGCTGGATCCCAATGGCGAAAAATTCGGAGCTGTCATTCTGGCGGCCGGCTGGCGCCCGTATGAACCGGAAGATGATGAATTTGCCCATCTGGGCTATGGCCAGATGGCCGATGTGGTCACCAACCACCAGTTTGAAGAGATTGCCGCTGCCGGTAAAATTGTGCGGCCGTCAGACGGCAAAGAGGCCAAATCCGTTGTATTCATTCAGAGCCCCGGTCAGGGAGACGACAAAGACTTTGGTTATGCCGGTGCGGTGACCAGCCTGGTGGCGCTCAAACAGGCCAAGTATCTGCGCGAAGATTATGAAGACGCCAAATCCTATGTCTTTTACCAGCATATGCGTGCCGTGGGTTTGACGGAAAACTTTTACAAAAACATTCAGCAGGATCCGGGAATCTTTTTAACCAAAGGAGAGGTCACCAGCGTTTCGCAAAACGGTGGCGGTCTCATTGTTGAAGCCGACAATACCCTGCTGGGTGAAAAGGTTCAGGTCAAAGCCGATATAGTGGTGCTGGGAACCGGTATGGTTCCGGTAACCGCCGATGACCCGGTGATCAATCTGGCTTACCGCCAGGGACCCGGATTTCGTGATAACGCACTCTTTGACGAGTATGCGGATTCCAATTTTATCTGTTTCCCTTACGAAACGCAGCGAACCGGTATTTACGCCGCCGGGGCCATTCGGCGCAGTATGACCACCGAAGAAGCCGTAGAGGATGCCAGCGGAGCGGCCTTGAAAGCGATTCAATGTCTGGAATCGGTCAACCGCGGTGTTTCGGTTCATCCGCGATCAGGCGATATGACCTTTCCCGACTTTTTCTTTCAGCGCTGCACCCAGTGCAAACGCTGCACTGAAGAATGTCCCTTCGGCGCCATCGATGACGATGAAAAGGGAACGCCCAAGCCGAATCCGGCACGCTGCCGTCGCTGCGGCACCTGTATGGGCTGCTGCCCGGAGCGCATTATCAACTTTTCCGATTACAGCATTGACAGCATCGGATCGATGGTCAAAGCTATTGGCGTGCCATCTGAAGACGATTATGAGGAGCCGCCGTTGCGTATCCTCGGGCTAATCTGTGAAAATGATGCTTACCCGGCCCTGGATATTGCGGCGCTCAACCGGCTCTCATATTCAGCCGATGTGCGCTTCATACCGGTACGGTGTCTGGGATCGGTTAATGTGATCTGGATTAAGGACGCGCTGGCCCAGGGTATGGACGGTGTGTTTCTGCTGGGCTGCAAACACGGTGACGACTACCAGTGTCATTTCGTCAAGGGCAGTGAGTTGGCCGAAATCCGCATGAAGAAAATCGGCGATGCCCTGTCGAGCCTGGCGCTTGAAGAAGAACGCGTGGCCCAATTCCAGGTGGCCATCGATGAATATGACAAGCTTCCGCAGATCATTGATGATTTTGTGGCCTCTGTTGAGGAAATGGGTCCGAACCCCTTTAAGGGATTCTAATATTTGATGATGTTCGATTGAAAATGCTTCAATCGGGTTTAAACAATTTTTATAGGGTACAATCAATTTTCAATTGGTTGAGGAGGTAAGAATATGGCTGAACCTTATGTTATCGAGCCTGATTTGGAATTTATTAAAGAAGTTGGCGCCTTGGGGGGCGAAGACCTCAAAAAATGCTATCAATGCGCAACCTGTTCGGTGGCCTGCGCCATCTCGCCGGATAACAAACCGTTTCCCCGCAAAGAAATGATAGCCGCTTCGTGGGGCTTAAAAGACAAGCTGGTGGGCAATTCAGATATCTGGTTGTGCCACAACTGTGGCGATTGTTCTACCCGTTGTCCGCGTGAGGCCAAGCCGGCGGATGTTCTGGCTGCGGTGCGATCCTATGCGATCGAGGAGTATGCGCAACCGAAAATACTTGCCAAAGCCTTGAAAGATCCCAAGAAACTGCCGATCCTGCTGGCCATTCCCGCACTTTTATTCCTGGTTGTGGGTACCATCACCGGGTTGTTGGATTTCACACCGGATATGAGCGAAGGCATCAAACATTGGAAATTTTTCTCAACCTGGCTGGTGGACATGACAATGCTGCCGGCAGCCATTTTTGCCGTGGCGGTTTTTGCATTGGGTCTCAAACGGTTTTTGGGTGATTTGCATCAAAATGCGCTGGTTGAAGGTAAAACCAATAAAGAAACCATCGAGGTTCGCGGATTTATCGAATCGTTGATCAAGGTTATTCCGACCATTCTGTTCCATCGCAAATTTTCGGACTGTACTGAAAATAGGAATCGCGAAATTGCTCACTTTCTGACATTATGGGGTTTTATCGGGCTGTTTATCGTGACCAATATTTTCTTTGTCGTCATGTATGGGTCCTATTTGCTTCCCAGCGGCCCGCTGCATGGCCCCTGGTCCCAGATGAATCCGGTCAAATGGCTGGCAAACATCAGCGGTATCGCCCTGATTGTCGGAACCAGCTTGCTGATCAAAAATCGCCTTGCCAAAAAAGATCAGGTTTCCAAATATTTTGATTGGTATCTGGTTTACCTTGCCTTTGGGCTGGGTGTCACCGGCATGGGCGCCCAACTGACCCGGCTGGCCGACTGGGCCTTTATTTCCTTTGCCACTTATTTTGTGCATCTGATTTTGGTGTGGGCCCTGTTTGCCTATCTGCCGTTTTCAAAGCTGGCCCATCTGGTTTACCGGACGGTGGCGATGGCGTATAATGAATACGCTGGAAGAAACTTCTAAGAGATAAGCTTAAAACACAAATTGAAAGGGGATTGCTGTAAAGCATCCCCTTTTTTGTTGGTTTCAGGTGTCGGGTGTCAGGTGTCAGGGACACTTAGAAGGACAAACACCTGAACACTGACACCTGAAACCTCTATAAAAGAAAAGGGAGCGCGCCTTGCGGCGGCTCCCTTTTGATTTCTGCGCGTGTTTTAGATGATCAAATCAATCTCCGGTAGCAGCTCCGTGCAGCTTGATCTCAACTTTGTCGGTCAGGCCTTCGTAGTATCCACGCAGAATTTCAACGACTTCGTCACGCCCAAAGTGATCCGGCAATGCTTCGCCATCGGAAAGCATCTTTCTGAGCATGGTCCCGCTGAGCAGGACGCGGTCTTCTTTATCATGCGGGCAGGTTCGCAATGATGCCATGCCGTCGCATTTGTAGCAGTAAAAGGTCCAGTCGATTTTCAACGGTGTGCAAAGCAGCGCTTTGCCTTCTTCTTCCGGAGTCGGGATTTTGTCAAAAATGGTCTGGGCTTCGAACATACCGTAGAAATCACCCACACCGGCATGGTCGCGGCCGATGATCATGCGGGAGCACCCATAATTTTGCCGGAAAGTCGCGTGCAGCAGACCTTCTCTGGGGCCGGCGTAACGCATATCCAGCGGATAGCCACCCTGGACGACTTTATCTTCAACAAAATAATTTTTAACCAGGGTATCGATGCATTTAACGCGGACTTCAGCCGGGATGTCACCCGGTTTCAGATTTCCGACCAGCGAGTGGATATAAACACCATCGCAAACCTCAACGGCGATTTTGCACAGATACTCATGGGAACGATGCATGGGGTTTCTCAGCTGTAATGCAGCCACTTCACTCCAACCGCGTTCTTCAAACATTTTGCGGGATTCTTCCGGCCGCATATAGACACCGGCATATTTGGTGGGATACTCGGCTTCAGTGAGCACCTTGACCGGTCCGGCAAGGTTGACATCTTTCTGCTCCATAACCATCTGAACACCCGGGTGATCGTCTTTGGCAATTTTCCAAAACTCTTCAGCTGTGGCAGTGCCTTCACCCATATACACTTTTTCACACTCAAACTTTTTATCCGCCTCGGTCATTTCATATTTTTCGGTGACCGTCATAGTGGCCATGATTTCATCGCCTTCGGCGTCATACAGGGCAATCTCATCACCCTCACTGATGCTTTCGGCATCCTCTTTTGACGCCGATAAGGTCACCGGGATGGGCCAAAACGTCCCATCAGCCATCAGAAAGTTATCACATACGCCTTTCCAATCCGCTTTGGTCATAAAGCCGGTCAGCGGGCTGAATCCGCCGATACCCATCATGATCAAATCGCCCTTTTCACGCGGTGAAACCGAAATCTTCTTAAGGCCCTCAGCCTTTTTCTTTTCAGCTTCCAGCTCAGCGCCCTCGAGCAGGCAACAGGTCAGTCCTTTTCCGCCATGAGGTGGAATTAAATTAGCCATTTGTTTACATCTCCTTTCAATCTGATTTGCTAGTTTTAGATCGTCTCGCCTCTGCGAGCGATCTTAATTTTTTTGTATAAAAGGATATTGATTAATAGGGTTGACCGCTTTTGTCAAGCGGAATTCCACGCTTAAACCAAAGAATTAACGATATTTTGACACCTTTTTAAAAGCAGCCGGCTGAAGGCTTAAAAAGGTTGATTTATGAAATTTTAGCTTGATTTGGAGGCCTACCCCGGGTAATGAAAGCGGTACGTTTTATCCCACCGGCCAAGACGAATCCACATCAAATATAGATTAGCGTGCAAACCGAAAACTCTGTTTTTCAGAAGTCGGAGTGTTGATGATGCCAGCAGTTAAGATCTTAGCGGAGCGGCGACAGCAAAAACGGTTCAAAGCTGCGGAAGGTGCATTTGCGGCCCTGGTTGATCAGGAAAGCCGATTGGGTCAGATTAAAGATATCAGTATCCGGGGCCTTTCGTTCCGGTATATCGACGGCGATGAGAAGCTTGAAAGTGCGAAAGAGCTAAAGATCATTTTGGGTCGTGCGGGGCTTTATCTGGATAGAGTGCCCTTTAAAAAAATATCTGATTTTGAAATCAAGAGTGAATTCAGTTTCAGTAGCGTCAAAATGCGGCAAATCGGATTGAAGTTTGGAAAATTAACATCTGAACAACGCCTGAAATTGGATCGCTTCATTGAATATCATACTATCGGTGAAACTTAAAAATTATGCCTCGGAATCGCCTGTATTCGAATGCGATGTACCATCCGAACTGCCACATCCTTCTCGCCGCAGTGTTTCGTATTTTGCTACGAGGACGATATTAGAAGGTAAACAACCCACCTAATATTAAAATTACCAAAGCCAGTAAAATCAAAATAGCGATAATGACCTTTTGATGGTTTTTTGTCGGTTTTTTAGGGGAGGGTTCTGGTGGCGGTGGCTGGGCTTTTTTAACTTGCTTTTTGGTGGGTATGGGTGGCGGCGGATAATTCTCTGAGGGCGGGGTTCGGAAGAAACTGGACGGAGGGGGTTGAGCCGGCGGTTTGATGGAGGGTCGGTTTTGAGGGGTGATGGGTTGCGGCGCAATGGTATGATCGTCCAACCGCACGGCCTCAGCCAATTTATGGTCCGTTTTGGCCTTTGCATTATCAGGCTTTTGGTCTGCCGGCGGCAACGGTGAATCGGGCGGTATGGTCAAATAGGCCTCATCGAGTTTCTCTGGTTCAGGGGCCATTTCGGCTCCGCAATGCGGGCAAAAACGATACTTGAACGTTTTGACTTCCGGTAACGCCTGGTTGCATTTGGGGCATTTCAGGTTCATTTGTTTTGTCGCCTATATCCTTTGAATAGGAGTTGCCAAAATATTATTGGTATTGCGGTTCAATCGACTGGTTCAAAGGTTCAGGGTTCAAAGGTTGCTTGTTGAGGTTTTCAAGCTGCACCTTGTAGTATAAAGCGGTTAACGACTGGGACCGAGAAGCCAGTGGCCAAAATAACTTAACCCTGAACCCTGAACCTCTGAACCCAGAACCTTTCTATGGTCTCGTTGAATTTAGCCCCACAAAAGTGCCGCCGTTTTTGTGACACAAAATGCGCATCAGCGTCGCAAAGCGTTCTCCCGTATTTCCCCGCATGTTTGTTTTTCCCATTACCACCGGAAAGCCGACGGCATGTATTCGCACCCGCCGGGAACCGTCTTTTGTTCGCTTGTTGATACGATCTACGGCATCAACAACCGGCTGCATGCGCGGCCCACTGAATTCATCTCCAAAAACATACAGGCTTATTTTTTTGTCTGTGGCATAAAAGGTCCGAATGGCGGCTGTGATGCCTTCCACCGGGCTGGAGTTGCTGAAAGCGCGCCATGAACTGAGCCGCGAAATAATGGCTCGCCGGCGGGCCGGTGAATCTGGAATCCACTTGCCGCGATATTGCGAAAACATGTATTCACCCATATCATTCATGATCTGAATGCCTTTAACTTTCGGGTATACATTCAGCGTTTCTCTTAGTTTTCGCTGGACCAGAGACCACGCATTGCGCTGCATACTGCCGGATGTATCGATGATGAAAATGATGTACTCGCTGTCTACTGGAATGCCACCGATGGAACTTTCGATTTTACGGGGTTGTGTCTTGAGCAGACGCCGCATTTCTTCAGTTAATTCCTGCATTGCACGGGCCAACTGCCCCTCGATAATATTCTGGACCTGGGCCCGATCTTTTGATGCCGCATATTGACCCTTGATTTTGGATATGTCGCCCTGCAGACGAGCCAGTCGGATTTTTTCTTCTGACAACTGTTCTTTTTTCGCTGTCAATTCCCGGTTGAGTATCGCTGTTTCCCCCCGAATCTCGACGAGCTCTTCTTCCAGTTTAACAATCTTGGCTTCCAGATCTTCCTTAACCTCTTCAATGATCATGGGTTCGGCGAATTTAGATAGAACAAACAGCAAAATTACCGCACCGAAACCACAGCAAATGCAATCCAAGAAGGATAAGCTAAAAATCTGGATATTTTTACGAGGTCTTTTCATGATTTTAACTACTTGATTTCGATTTTCTCTTGAACAACCCCAACTGGTCCAAGGCACACGGCATACGGCCCAAGGCTAAAAATGTTATTGTTTTTACCGTCATCCTTGCGCCCTGAGCCTTTCGCCGAACTTAAGGCCAATCCTTTGACGGTGAAAAAAATGATCCGCGGGTGCGCTTGGCCAAGCGCCAATAGGCATCGGCCGCCAGAGGATCACCTTCCATCGGGTATAATATGACATTAACCGGCGCCTTTGGTAATTCACCAATGGCAGCTTTAAAAAGACTCAGGCGCTTATCGCTGGACACCCGTTTGCGCCAGGGTTTACCCTTTCCCATCGTCGGCAGGCCGTCGGTCAGCAAAAAAATATTGTCCGGAGCAGGCTTCATCGTGCGAAGGGCGGTGATGGCATTCAAAAGACTGGTACCCTTTTGCGGAATGACGCTGCGAATGCCGTTGGCGGCCTGGTTTAATTGGTCCACATTACCAGCATCCAACCAGGCTCCTGCCGTGCCAGCAAGTAAGGGACTGGCATCTTCATTAAAGGCGTAAATTTGAAACTGGCTTGTCGATGGCAGCTGTGTGGCAAGCCAGTTGACGGTGGCGACCGTCTGTTGCCATTTAGGGGATTTCAGTTTTTCTTTGGCGCTCAAGTTGCGGCGCCGGATGACGCCAACGACCGTTTCATCCAGCATGCTGGCGGAGGCATCCACCAGGATAAATATCCGCTTGCCGCCCATCTTCAGATCGGTTAAATACTGACGGTCTCCTTCTCCGGGGAATTTTCGCAGCCGGGAGCCTTGATCATCCTCGGTCTTGGCCCCGGCTCTCAGGCGTTTGAGCTCTTCCTCTATTGATTTCAGATCTGCTTTTAATTTATTGACATGTTCGGTGGTCGCTAGCGTATCTTCTTGACGATCAGACAACTCGACTTTTTTTTGTTCCAGTATTTCAATGATTTTGCGAGAAAGGCCCTCTGTACGCACCCGTTGCGCTTCGGTCTGCTCTAATGTATTGCGTGCGAGGACCAGCTCTTTTTTGGCATCGAGGACTTCCTGTTCAACACGCTCGGCTTCTGCACGAAAATCCGAGGTAATCGAATCCCGCTGGGCGGCGCTTTTGGCATTGACCAACACAAACAAAAGGATGACAGCCCCCAGCCCGCAGGTTATGATATCCAAAAAAGATAGGTTAAATACGTTGACGGCTCTACGTTTCATCGGTTTCGCCATCCAAACATGCAATTAATCTAAGATTTTCGCCCGGTGTGCCGACACGAATCACCTCGCCAAGCTCCAAGTTCTTTTTTCCAGCCACCGGTTTTTCGTTTACGTAAGTACCGTAGGTGCTGTGGTCATTTAAAACAACGGTATTACCACTCCGTTGAACCGAACAGTGTTTACGAGACACGCCGGCAATTTGACCGCGGATTTTAATGCCATACCCGTCTGGAGGTGTTTCTAAGCCAATTGGCAGCGGTTTCTGCGCAATCGGATAGGCGATGTCGCGATAAAGGATATGCGTGGGCCGCTGTTGCCTTTCAGCCGGTTGACGGGGCGCCTCAACCGAAATTTGCTGCTCATGCGGCAAGGGCCGGGTGATCAGAAACGGAGCGCTGCTCTCATGTCGTTGATCGCGCAGGGCATCCAAAAACCATAGGGCTCCCAGAGCACCCGCCCCGGCGGGCAACGTGATAACGTTGCGATGATGACTGCCGGTCAACACATTGTGGATTCCTGGTATACGAGCAAGTCGATCGGTGATCAACAAAACGCTTGCCGGGGCATGTTTACCATAGCGATCGCAGAACCGATCTATCAGGCTGCGGATTTTATCGAAAATAGGTGCTGCGACTTCTGAAAACAACTCTGTTGTCAGTGTTATGTGATATACCTTGGAACCGCCTGTCATTTCAAAATGAACTGAGGGCTTTTGGTTGAGCTGCGTGAGAATTCCAGGTAAGCGGTCGTATAACTCTTGCTCGGTGGTGGCCTGATGCAGGGGATCGAAACGGGTATGGCGGACAAATTCTTCTGCGATGGCATCCACCCATCTTCGGAATAGGGCACTCAGACCGCTGCCTTCAACGGACAGTGATTCCTCACGGCTTATTTGGTCTTTGCGCTGAAGATAGGTGAGTTCAAATCTCTGTAAATGCAGGTCCAGGTGCAGCAACAACCCCTGTGGCAGCTGATTCGGAACTGCGGCGACAGCGAGCGGAACAAAACCCTTTACAGGGATGGCCAATTCTTTCGTAATCCCCAAAATCAATCCCAAATGTTTGTGTGTATAAAACCCCGGCACGGCTATAATCATTTCGGATCCGTGCGGTTTGACGTTCTGAAAGATATGGGCAAGATGCTCGAAGGCAATTTCAGCGTGGTTGTGTGCAAATGGAATGTGCTGCTCCAGGGGTTCGGTATTTAATTGGTCCCAGAAATGATTGAGAATCTGACGGGGATATTGGTGTGCTTTTCTTTCAGCTGCTATGCCGACGACCAACCTTTTTTTTTCTGGTAGAGCAAACCCGGGGCTTTCAACGCTGTTACCATCGAGTTTTAGCAGTCCGGGTGGATCGCCTCCGGCGACCAGAATACCGGCATCGCTCAACTCTAATCCTAATACGCTCATGTTCATGCATTCGTTTCTTTAAGTTTTTGTTAGGTTACAAGCTTTAAACTCAGCATTCATAATTATGCCATTAGGTGTCAGGTGTCAGGTTTGATCGAGTTGAAATTCAGATATTTCTGATGCTGACACCTGAACACTGACACTTGACACCTCACTTAACGTATAGATGACTGATAAGGTTTTCATCGCAATAGGTTTGCGAATCCAGCACATAGCGCTCTTGCATTTGCTGCAATTGGTGCAGCAAAAACATCAAGCCAATGCTGATCAGCAGTGCTATTAGAGTTGAATTAAAGGCCACGCCCAAGCTGCGGGTGACATCAAAGATATCGCCTTCGATGGCCTTGTGGGCCTGGCCCAGTGCATCGCCAATGCCCCGCACCGTTCCAATAAAGCCAACCGATGGAATGGCCCAAGCGATATAACGAATCATGGATAGTTCAGACTCGAGACGTTCGGCCTCCGAATCGCAATAGGCGCGGGTGGCGCTGGCCACATCCTGAATATTGCGGGTAGTGCTGAATCGTTGCAAACCAGCCAACAACGCTCTGGGCAACAGCGCTTCGCGTTGCTGAGCCGGCAGGGCTTGAATCTGCCGGGATACATCCCGGGTGTCTTCCGGTAAAATGCGCACGCCCTCGGCCAAAGGGATCAGATCCATTTGAAGCAAAGCGCGCTGGCGTGACGTTTTAAAGGCCTTATATCCCATAATGGCCATTGCCCAAAACATCAGAATAAAACAAGCTTCCTGTTCGTAATCACGAATGAGGACGAACACCGAGCGCTCCATCACCTGTGATTTGTCTTCGGCCATCGCAATAGCCTGCTTTTCTAAAATGGCATCGGCTTTGGGCCGAATTACCGCCACATAGATGGCATGCACAATGATGACGATCACAATCAAAGAAAAAACTTGGTAGATTAACTCAAACGAAAAAGGGAATGTTTTTTTCATACTTTTTAAACCATAGGTTATATTATGGGTTTCTAAACCTCATATTTTGCCCGATGGCTGTGTTGCCCAGGCTAAATGGATTGCACATCTATTTTATGTACATCAAAGGCGTGCATCAAGACGCTTCAAAATGCTCACCTACTGACGTGTACGCTCCGCTTTTTCATCGTCTTGTGCCTTGCCCTCGAACAAAATCTGAGGTTTTCGGTCCAAAGTTTTTTTAATTTATATCGGGTTGTTTTCAAAATAGAAATGAGAATTTTTTTTGATGAGCTCGGCCGCACAAGTTTTTAAGCTTTCGGCGTACTGGTCGTACGTCGAAAGCTTAAAAACGCGGAGAACACAGCTCATCGGGAAAAAGGCCATTACTATTTGAAAACTAAATGTCATAGGGGAAGTCCACTGCCTGCTCCGCTTCGATTTTTTCTGAGGGGCGGAAATCCTTTAGTTTTCTGTTTTTGGTTGCGTTCGTTTCTTTTTCTTCTGCTGCTTTCGATTCAGTGGGCTGACTTTCAGATGACGATGTTTCCCCCTCAGGTGCGGTTGTTTGGTTTGTGCTCTGTGCGACGATCACCTCTGCAGCAGCGGCCGGAAGAAGTTGATATGCCATCACCACAAAAGCCACTGCCGTAAACATGACGATGGCCAACCATTTGAAAGATGAACGTTTTTTTGCGTCCATATCTTTGTACTCTCATCAACGCTCAATTTAGGGTCTAAGTTGAGCGCTTGTCGAGGTCGAAGATCCGCCTCTGGAGGATTGCCGCAGCTACACGGCAGATGTTGTTCCGCTATAGTATACTATGCGGAACGGCATCTAATCCGCCTGAGGCGGAGTAAGATCAGCAACCCCGCTGGGTTTCAAATTAAAAATGTTAAATCGATAGAATTCCTCAAAGAAAAGTATTCTCCATATTTTTAATTTGAAACGCTCAATTTAGATCATTTTGCGTACCGGCATACACGAAACCCCAGATCCGGGCGTTTTCCATTGCTATATCCGCGATAGGCCAGCCTCAAATTGCTTATGCTGGCATGTTTCCAGCTCGATCCTTTGACCACATGATGGTTTCCCTGTGAGGGTCCGGTGGGATCGACATCGGTCTTACTGCTATTATAGGTATAAATCGAGTAAAAGTCATGGCACCACTCGGCTACATTGCCACCCAGGTCGAACAACCCCAGGTCGTTGGCTTTAAATTTGCCCGGTGGCGCCGATCCCGGGAAACCGTCATTGTATTTTTCGAGCACAGTGGCCAACAACTTTTTGGCAGATGCGTCGGCATAATTGCCCGAAGGCGTCGTCGGTGGAAATAGATTTCCCCATGGGTATTTGAGGCTGGCTGAATTACCTGAGAAGCGGGCACAATACTCCCATTCGGCTTCGGTGGCTAGCCGGTATCCGATGCCAATAGGGTCGGCAGCGACGAGGCGACCGCCCTTTTTCACGTATGCCGGCGGCAAAGACTCCTTCGCGCTCAACCAGTTGCAGAATAAGGCTGCTTGCTGCCATGTAATCTGAACGACCGGATGATCTTCCAGGGATAACGGTTGGCCGTTAAAGGCCCCGGAATTGTGACTGGCTAAAAACTGTTTAAACTGCCGGTTGGTTACTTCTTTCAAGCCCATATAAAACGGCCGCTGCAAATTTATATTGCGGAGGGTTTCGTTGGTGCGCCGGCCCTGTTCGCGTCGCGATGATCCCATGATGAACGACTGCGGTTCTACCAGTTTTAGCTTGTAGCCATTTTGGGCCGTGATAACGCCTTCCGGATCCGCAGGAGCTGAATGGCTTCGCTTCAAGGTGATGTTTACGATTTGCGGAAAGCCAGGCCGGGGGGTGATCCGGGTTCGGAAGGTTTCATATCCTGGTTTTTTGAGCTCCAGCTGGTGACCGATTGCCAACAAATTTAATTTGGCCGGTACGGGACCCTGATTCTTCCCATCGACAAAAAGTTGAGCATCAGGTGGCTCAACCACAAATTGAATAACCCCGAACTCCGGTTTCAATTGAATGGCCAGTGTTTTCTTTTTGCCGGTTGCCACCTGAACAGTTCGGGCCAAGTTTTCATAACCCGCCTTGGAGATTTGAACTTCATGCTGGACATCTGCCTGTAGAGAAATGGTTAAAGGGGTTTTCCCGGCAAATTTCCGGTCAATGGTCACATTGGCCCCGGATGGTGTGGTTTGCAAAGCCAAGGTGCCGTCGGCCGGTTGCAATTGGACATCTTTTATGGATTGGGGTTGATTGGGCACCACAGCCAGTTGCTTTTGCCAGGGTTTAAATCCTTCAGCACTTATTTTGAGGCGATAAGTGCCCTCGGGCAACTCCACTTTTATAGGCGTGTTGCCGGCGGGCTTGCCGTCTATCGATACCGCAGCGCCCTCTGGAATCGAGCTGATGAACACATCCGACCAGCCGGGGATCAATGTATATTCAAACGTCTGTTTCTCTGGGCAACCGATAATTTGCTCTTCGGTTTTGACATCCTGATAATTATCGGCCTGAATTTCCAGCACTCGCCGACCCGCTTTAACCGCCAGGTTTAAAATTGGGGTGGCGCCAACTTCTTGTCCGTCAATTATGAGCCGTGCACCGGTCAGCGGCACACCCGCTTGGCCCTCTGGATAGGCCTGTACGGAAATGCGTCCGGGAAGTTTTTCCATTTCAAATTGGACTGTTTGGTTTTTTTCGGCTCCCACCTCGAATGCCTTTTTCATGTCAGCATAGCAGTCTTTAGTGGCAATGAGGGTGTATTTGCCTGGCCTTAGCAGAAAGTGGCCGCCAAAGCGAGGGGCTAGCAGACTGCCGCCGATCGAAACTTCCTCCGGCTGTGGCTCAATTTGAATCGTAATTTGACGGGCGGTAAAAACAAACCAGCCGATTGCCAGCAGTAGGAGTAAACACAGACCAACCGCCATGCTAAGCCATCTGCGATAGCGATGTATGGCTCCGGCGCGTCTTTGTCTTCGTTTGGACCGAAAGGACACAGGGTCGATTTTCAATGCCTTTTCAGGTGAGCGGATGCTGTCCGATGTTGGGGTCGGCACATCTGCCATTTTTTGGCCCGCAACTCGGATGATAAAATCATTGCCACGGGCTTCAAATTGTATTCTGCAGCTGCCGACCTCAAGCCGGTCACCATGCATCAGCCAGACACTGTCTTTTAATTTTCGCCCGTTGTAGCGGACGACCACATCGCTGTGGCCCGCCTGCACGAAGGGTCGCTGCTGCGATAGACCGATGAAGGCAGCCTCAGTCGCCTTTTCAACATCTGAGATGATGATCGCAGCGGCCGGGCCTGCACCAATGACAATCGGAAAATCTTCCGTCGCAACGGTCCGATCGCCGCTGTGGTCTATGATTTTATAAGTTCGATTCAAATTTTAACCTCACATCGAATAATGACCCGTATCGGCCCTTGCTCGGGTTTGACGATGATTTTTTTGCGCACATCCTGGTATCCGTTCCGCGTCCCCACAACGGTATAAGAGCCGGGTCGCAGACGCAGCTCTCGGCTACTAAAACGGCCTAGCTTGCCAACTTTATATACGGCAACATCGGTGAAAGTATCGGATTCAAGGACTATCTTTACCGGCGTTTTAGCCGCATTAACGATACCTACCAGCTGATTAAATTGTTCTCTAAGGCGCGGCCCGGGCGTTTTCAGCGCCTCAATTTCGGCAACTAGCTCAAGAGCATTTTCAAGCTGACGATCCGATTCCAGAGCAGTCGGCTGTTGCAGAAAGAAATCGAGGCGTTTATTAATACGCATATGTTTCGATGCGCGTTGTTTGCCCTGCACGGCAAACGCTACATTAGGGTCGATTTCCAAAACCTTCTGGTAAGCGCTAAAGGCCTGCTGCCAGTTTTCAGACTTTTCTGAAGCAGCGGCCTGTCTGCGATAGGTTTCAATCTGTGACAGACGGATAGACTGATCCACCTGGGCAAGGGATTCTCTGGCTTCACGCGATTCTGGCCGGATTTTCAGGGCTTGGCGCAATTTTTGGCGAGCCAGTTGATGGTCTTTGCGATGGACGGCTGTCAGACCTTCTGACATTAATTGTTGGTATTTTTGCTCACGGAGCTGTTCGTCGACCCGTGTCAGAGATGCCTGGGCTCTCTTTGAAGCCGGATCCAGTTTGACCGCGTCCTGGTAGTCGGTTGAGGCGGCAGCAAGATTACCTGCAGCTTCATGGCGGTTTCCGGATTCGAGCAACTGCATAATGGCCTCGGTGTTTTTCGCGCGTTGCAAACTTTTTTTGGCCGTTGCATTGGACGGATCTATTAGCAAAGCGATCGAAAATTTTTCTTCAGCCAACTCACCGTTGCCTTCTTCGAGTGCATCTTGACCTTCGATTAGCAGTCTTTTTAAAACCGGCGCCATCTGGTTGACCAACTCTTGCGCTTTAGCCGAAGCGGCTGCATATTTTGCGGCTGCCGGGGCATACTGTTTTTCGATTAAAAACTGATCAGCTTCATCTGCCAATTGCGACATATCAGCATAAATCTGGTTACCCCATTGAGAAGCACCTTTGGTCTCCAATTTCTGTTTAAGCTGCATATATTCGCCCAGCTTGTTATCTGCTTTCTTTTTATCAGCAGCCAACTGTGGCGGATGCGGCGTTTTTACCGGTGCCTTCTCAGTCTGTGTGGACGTCTTTTCAGATTCCGCTTGTTGTTGCTTGCTCACCGGGCTTTTCGGTGGGGTTGATTTTTTGTTCAGACCGCCCAGATATTGCCACAACCAAAATCCACCGGCCAGCAGCACGACAAAAGCAACCATCAAGGCCGCCCCTTTGACCAAATTGGCGTGTGGTCTTTGCCGCAAACCCTTATGGTGTTTTATCGGACTTACGCTCACCGGCGCAATCATTTCCGCAGGATCTGAAGCTGGCCTCGAACTGATGACCTTTGGCGCTGGACTTCGCGGTGCTATCGTTTGACTGATCACAGGGCTCGACATCCGATCAAAGAAGGCTTCAATTTCCTGCATGCGCGCCGGGCGATCAGCAGGATTTTTGGCCAACATCTCGGCAATCAAGTTTTCCATTGAATCCGGAATAGTTGCATCGATGGCAAGTTGCTGTAGCCGTTGATTGACGGGAGCCGGAACCTCATGCCGAATTCGCTCTCGGGTGATATCCGGATAGAACGGCGGATATCCGGTCAACATTTGATAGAGCAGCACACCGAGGGCATACATATCATCGGATGGAGCTGGGCGATGATGTCCCAATTGTTGCGGGCTCATGCAAAACAGAGAGCCGCCGGAGGTAATTTCCATTGCCTGCTGGCCTGACTTGAAAACGCCGGCGATGCCAAAGTCGGTCAGGCGTGGAACATGCTGCCGATCAATTATGATGTTGGCGGCTTTGACATCTCGATGAACCAGACCCATTTCATGGGCATACCCAAGGGCATTGATGACAGGCTTTATCAGCTTGATGAGCTGCGAAAAGCTGATGTGTTCCAATGGGCTGCGGTAATCGTTCAGATTTTGGCCGTCCACATATTCCATGGAGATGAAGGCCAAATCGGCGGATCGATGAAAATCAAATACGCGTACAATATTAGGGTGCGCCAATCGACGGGTATTGCGACATTCATTTTTTAATAGTTTGACGCGATTCTGATCGGAGACGATCTGCGGGTGCAAAATTTTTGCGGCAATTTGGATTTCAAGCTCTTGATCCCAAACTAGCCAGACCTGTCCCATGCCGCCCTCGCCGATCATCTCCAGCAGGCAAAAGCGGGAAAGCAATACTTGGTCTTTTGCTAAATTCAACATGCGATAGACATCTGCAGTTCAGTTATCGAGTGTTGTTTGAGGTTTTTGTATGGGTTTCAGATAATATGTTTACCAAAAGGCCATACGCTCTTGAAGGAACAACTATATAAAAAATCACGAAAATATGAAAGGCCTGGGATTAAGCACAGCCATTTTCGTGATTTTAGGAATTGGTTTCGGATACTGGTTTGCGGCCGAACGTCGTATTGAACTTCACCGATCGCCGACATTCCTTAACAAAATGAAAATGCAAAAATATCAAAGCTTTTGGTCTTGTTCCGTTTCCGCTTGATCGGTTGGAGGGGTTGGATCAAAGCCTGTTTCGGCAAAATAAATCTGGCGCAGCATGGTTTTCCAAGTTTTAAACTGTTCTTCGGCGGTTCCAGTCAATTTGTATTGCTGCCCTTCAAATTCCATGGTTACCGGCTGCATTTCGGCACCGAATGATTCGCTGAGCTCTTCGATGGCGGCTTTATGCATGTCGGCTTCTTTTGACACATTCCAGCCGCTTATAAACACCTGCCCCCCGATAAGCACCATTGCCGGTGCCATCGCACGGGCCATGTTGGCATCCCGTGAACCGGCCGCTATCGCTCCGGCAACCAAAAGTGCGCCGACCAATTGACGGGTCATTGCTTCCCGTTTGATCTTTTTAACGGCTTCGCGCTCGGTTAAATTCAACTGACGCCAATTTTCGTAAGCGGGCCACATTTCAGCATAAAAGTTTTCATACTGCTGGTTGAGCGTATCCACATACATGTATTCTCGCTCTCTAATTTGCAGCAGGCGCTCCATCATGGGGTCATAGTCCGCCGGCAGGCGATTGACGCTCAAACGCTTTTTTTTATCTGTCGTCAAATAACCTTCAAATGCATCCGGCGCAAACTCCTGCGCGAATTTGAGCTTAGCCACCGTGCGGATATTTTCAATTTGGGAAACTTTGAGCTTCATTTTGTATTTGGCCATATCATTTGCAATGGTATTGTACAGGTCCTGGTAAGCATCTTTTTCTCCCGCCCTGTTCCCGGAATAATACGTTTCCGACGCTTCGGCGCGGTACGTCCTTTTAAACCAGCGCATGTCGGTGGCATCCACCACATCAATTTCCAGTACCAGATGCTCACCATTGGATTCGAGGATTTTGCCTTTAACCAATAAATCAACACTGTTTGTCTCAGCCGGTACTACTTGGATGGCACCCCAGTGGCTGCTCTGGTGCAGTGTGTTTTTCAGATGATAAGGAATAAAATGCGTTTCAGCATTGCGGATATTTGAGTTGGTGCCCTCTTTTTTTGCCACTTCCGGTGTGAGCTCTTTGGATTCAAAAACCATTATACCAACGTCAAGCAGCTGCGCTTCCGGAATTTCCGTTGTGGCTTGCTCAATTGCGGTCGGGCCCACCTTTTGGGCATTGTAAGTGGCGCAACCCCATGGCGCAATGAGGATCACCAATATGAAAAGGCAATATAGCGCATTTTTTTTCATTTTATATTTATCCTTACCAGTGCTCCGTGTCGCGCCTCAGAGCGACTTTGCCGGGCATGGAAGCGCTGTTATGTTTATGGTTAATGTTTCTATCAGCCTGATTATTGTGTGTTTTTCTTGTAGTCTTCATATTCTTTCCAAAGCTTTTCTTTGAGCTCTGGATCAGTTTCATTTTCAGCAGCCTCGCGCAGCTGCCGGGCAACGATATCATCGTCCTCTTTGCTGTAACGACTCCCCCGGCCCCCCTTTGGACCCGAACCTTCGCCTAACGGTTGATCACTGGCGGCCACTGCACCATCGACGTCACCCTGTTCGGTTTCTGAGCCATCTTGTTCGCCCGATGCCTCTTGATTCTCCGCACTTTCCTCCGAAGTCCCATCCGATGATTCCGATTCTTTACTTCCCAGATCGATACCTTTTGCCTTTAACCGTTTGGCAGCCTCAGCTGCTTCTTGCGCCAGATCTCGCATTTTGGCTTCAGACTGAGTTTCAATCGTTTCCATCTCTTTGAGTAGCATGGTATCAAATTGGCTGAGAGAGGCGCTGAGCTGACGATCCAGTTCGGCCACTTGATCCTGGCTGTATTGCCCCTCCGGCATGGTCTCATCCGAAGCAGACGGCCCTTTGCCGGCTTGCGTCTGAGATGATGGTTTTCCTTGTGGCGTATGCTGGCGATAAGCGCGCTCCATATCTTCTACTCTCTTACGATGTTCGGCCACCATGGCCTCAACGCGTTCATGATAGATTTCATAATTGCGAATATCCTCGTCTGAGGCACTGCCGGATTTTTTGAGCTGTTCCAGCTTGTCCGCGATTTTTTGTTCGGTGGCTTCGCTGACGCGCAAATCTTCCCGGGCCATGTCCAATTTACCTTTTGCGGTGGTTGGCGCTTTGGGTTGACCGGCGTCCGCTTTTTGAGTGGATTGCGCTGAACGGGAAGGATCTGTCTGTTTGGATGCTGCCGGCTGAGAAACCGCAGTTTCTGTTGACGTTTGCTCAGGAGGCTGCTTGGATTCATGACTGCTTTTCTGACGCGCCTGTGACTCCTGCTGTGCTCCGGCTGAATCCGGCTTGCGGTTTTCAGATGCTGGTGGCGCTGGTGCCTTCTGGTCGGTCTCTTGAGTCTGCGGCTGCGGAATTGTCGGCGAGCTGGGCTGCGGTGTTGTTTTACAGGCCGTAAACCAGAAAGCTGCCAATATAGCTGAAACTATGCCAATTGATTTTATTTTTTGTATTGATTTCATCACAGTTTCGCATCCTTAAATGCAAATATGCACACGGTAAACATAAGATTTGGCCAATTGGGTGTCAAGCAATGCAAAATGGCCACTGTTACTGGTTTTGTTAGACCTGTGTGTGGCTGTTTTTGTTTACAAAGTAAAGGACAAGGCAACGATTAAAATCGGGGAAATTGAAATTTGGGATTTGACATATCATTGCGTGTTTCGTGTTACGTGTTACGTGTTTTGCACCGCGGTATCCATTTCTATTGGTCAACTCGCAACCCGGAACTCGAAACACGTAAGCTTGAAATTTTATTACATCTTAACAACTAAGCGAAGGTATTGATGTTTTGTTGATTTGCCCTCAGTTACGTAGAAAAATTGTTTGAATAATCAATCCGCCAATGCTAAATCAGGCCAATCACATTAAACCGGACACCGTTATCAGGTAGTTACGGTTATCCAATCGCCAAAGCAAAAAGAGAGAAGACCTGATGCAAATATCGGTTATTATACCTGTATACAATGAGGAACAGACGATAGCAGAAATTGTTGCGCGTGTGCAAGCGGTCGATCTGGAAACGGAAATTATCATTGTCGATGACGGCTCCAGCGATGGTACCCAGGAAAAATTAAAAAACATTGATTCCTCATTTGCGAATACGAAGGTTTTGTATCACAAGAAAAATTGCGGCAAAGGTGCAGCCTTGCGGACCGGTCTGGCTGCAGCCACCGGGGATGTGATGATTATTCAGGATGCCGACTTGGAATACGACCCGCGTGACTATCAAAACCTGCTGGTACCCATTTTAGATGGCAGGGCGGATGTTGTTTACGGTTCCCGGTTTTTGGGGGGACCCCAACGTGTGCTGTTCTTCTGGCATTATGTCGGTAATAAATTTTTAACGCTTTTGTCGGATGCATTTAGCAACCTAAACTTATCGGACATGGAAACCGGTTACAAAGTATTTAAAAAAGAGGTGCTTAACGACATAACCCTTAAATCCAATCGCTTTGGTTTTGAACCGGAATTTACCATGAAAATAGCCAAAAAAGGCTTCCGGATTTACGAAGTTCCGATCAGCTATAGCGGCCGCACCTATGAAGAAGGTAAAAAAATCGGATGGGTAGACGGTCTGTCGGCGATATTTACGATCCTGTGGTTTCGGTTTTTTGATTAATATCGATTTGAAGGATCCCTGGGAGTAATGATGGCAAAAAAGATCTTGCGAATAGCGGGCCCGTTGCTGTTACTGGCCTATTTTGTGACCCTTATTCTGCATGTTTCCAGCCACGCTGATCAATATCAATGGGATTTTCGAACCCACCGCAAAGCCGCTGAGATTTTTGCTGCCGGAACCAATCCCTACCAGCCCGATGTTTTACTCAGTCAAAAAGAGGCCAATTTTTTATACACTTACCCACCCTTTACGCTTTTTTTTTACGCATTGTTCAACCAAACAGATGATCATACCGCGTTCCATATTTTTCTGCTGGTAAAAAGCGTTTTGCTGATCGGGCTGGTTATTTTCTGGCGAAGCGCAATACTGGGGCCTGCGGGCGATTCATTATTTTTTCTGTTTTGCTTGCTGGCATTTAACAGTGCCCTTTTTGCCGACTTTATTGCCGGCAATATAAATCTGCTGGAACAAATCCTGCTCTGGGTCGCTTTCTTTTTCTACTTAAAACGAAAACTGGTTCTATTTTGCGTTTTTGCGCTCTTGGCCGCCAGTTTTAAAATGACGCCGCTTTTTTTCATTGTTTTGCTGCTCATTTCCGATCATCCCAAAAGATGGCTTTATTTTGGCTCTGCAGCAGGGATTTTTCTGGCCTATCTGTTGATGCAATATCTTTTTTATCCGGATATGTTTACCGGTTTTATCCGCAATGCCCTGACGGTCGTCGGCGAAAGCGGTGTTGTCGGACCATCAACTGAAAAATTTGTCAAAGAAATATTTGCATTGATATCGCAATTGTTGGGGCCGGTCCCTCCTGCCGTCACATCCGTGGTCGTTATCGGACTGGCGCTCCTGGTGATATATCTGAGCGGCAAAGCTACTCTGATGCTCAAACGCGGCCTTATCGACCATCCGGACCGCGAAAAAATTGCTCTTTTTCTGGTTTGCCTGGTTTACGCTCTGATCCATCCGCGCTTCAAGGATTATGCTTATATGCTGCTCATAGTGCCATCATATTACATCATGAAAACAACGCGTTTGGAAAAGGCCTTTCCGTTTATATTTGTTCTCTCCATTTTGGCCGCTCCCCACCTGATGCTACCCGGATTCGATTTCCTGTCGTCGCTGATGTGGCGCTATTATCCATTGATGATCGCCTACACCATCTGGGTGCTTTACCTTTATGAAATATATTCAGCCGCGCCACACAATGCATCTGAAATCAAATCTTAGTCCTAATTAATGTCTAGCTGTGAAATAAGAAATTGGAAACGCGATCAATTGCATTTTGTTTCTTAGACTATCTCAAAATAAAGAGCCGATTTTCCAGATAGAAAATCGGCTCTTTTCATAACTATGGTGGAGAGAGAGGGATTCGAACCCTCGATGGAACTTTCGCCCCATACTCGCTTAGCAGGCAAATACATGATTTCATATAGATAGTAATGCATTGTGTTTTCTATGTGCAATCAATATCAAAGATCTATCTTGTGTTTATCAAAATCTGTAAAATGGAGATAGAATATAAAAAAGGGGTACGGTTAGGGGTACGATTCGGGGGGAGACCGGATCTAATATGCACACCCTTATATCGACACACAGTCGTCCCGCTTGTCACACTTAGCCGCACTAAAGGATGAAACAAAGCGCAGTGGGCTTTGAATCCAGTGGTTATTTTTGTAGGGGTAAACACAGCACACACGGGAAAAGAAAATTTTGAAGAGCTAATGGGTAGGGTGGATTGGTGCGACGGGGTACACGTTGATAATTTGAAATGTTGACATTGAGAACTCAACTAAATTTCGAAAACTGCACTAATAATACTGAAATTATTGATGATTTCTACTCAGGTGACATCAATGTAAGAGGTGAAAAAATAGGTAACTAAACTAACGTAGTTATATAAAGTGTTTATATGGATTAATTGTGTATTGATCTTATTGCTACTTCCCTTTTGTAGCCATGGTAAAAAATATAAATAAATTAAATTTGTTAGCCAATATTTTTTTAAAAAAATGGTCAGTAGATATATCAGAAAAAAAGCCGCTATTTACATTTGCTGGTAGAGATAGTTGGAAGCATAGCGTCTCCTGTGGGCATCTGCACTATCGTAATTCGAAAAAACAGGAATTGAAATAGGCTCTTTGACAATTTGCGGGGATAGAGTCGTTTATGGCTCTGTCCCTACTTCCTTCCTCAGTTGTGATATAAAATGAGTATCACAGGTTTTGGGACAGGTTCAGAAGTTTGGATATGTTGGATCGCAACTTTTTTAGTTCGAAGATATTTTGGTTTCCCAGATGATACATGCAATTGTTTGCGATTGCGTCTTCATAGCCGAAACCTAAAATCCAGCCAAAATGTGGGATGCAACCATTAATATAAAATCTTGAAAAGATGCTGTTTTAGCGGATTATCTCACCTGTGATATAAAATGAATATCGCAGGTTTTTAAGTGATGCAAAACCTTAGATATGTTGGAGCTGTCACAGGTTGAACTTTTGAGCTTACCTGCCGTCCGGCTTATACACCCAGCCATCCTTGCCAACTTCACCGCCGATAGCCAGGTTGCAGCTGATTTCGTATGCGATATGGCGACCAGGTGCAGCGATCACAAATTTACATTCCCACACCTTCCCCCAAAATAAAGACAGAGCTAAAACAGCTCTGTCTTCATTTATTATCAGATTGTTAATTTAAAAAAATTATAGGATCTTAATTTTCAAAGTAACCCGGTATCAGTGAAATCCCTTGTTTTGGTACCTGATTAATCGGTGGAAAATGCTTCATCAAACAGACGCCCCGAAGGCGCGAAATCAATCTCTTTTACAAATTCCGCAGCTTCTCTTGCCCCGGCCTCGCGATTCATGGCCGCATCTTCCCACTCCACTGACAGCGGTCCATCGTATTGGATTTCATTTAAGGCCCGAATGATTTCTTCAAAATTAACCTGGCCCCTTCCTAAAGATCGGAAATCCCATCCTCGTCCGGGCTGACCGAAGTTCAAATAGCTGCTGAGAATCCCCGAACTGCCATCAAGTGTAACGACGGCATCTTTCATGTGCACATGATAAATTCTATCCGGAAAAGTCTTTATAAATTTAACAGGATCAACACCCTGCCACTCTAGATGACTCGGATCAAAATTGAAGCCAAAGGCTTCTCGACGACCAATGGCTTCAAGGGCACGTTCCGCTGTAGCGATATCAAATGCAATTTCTGTTGGATGAACTTCTAAAGCAAATTTTACACCGTTTTGATCAAACACATCGAGAATAGGATTCCATAGCTCCGCGAAATATTGGAATCCCTCTTCAATCTGCGCTTCGCTGACAGGCGGAAAAGAGTAAATCAGGTGCCAGATCGAGGATCCAGTAAAACCGTTAACGACCTTAAGCCCCATATTCTTGGCGGCTATTGCGGTCTGCTTCATGGTCTCCACAGCCCAGGCCCTTTTTTTCTCGGCATCTCCCGCACAATCGCCAGGTGCAAAGGCATCAGACCTTTCATCGTTGTTTAGATCACAGACCAGTTGTCCGGCCAGATGATGGGAGATCGCATAGACATCTAAATTATTTTCTTTGAGTATATTTTTTTGCTGTTCGCAATAGGCTGTATCAGATGCGCCCTTGGCCGGATCGAAATGATCTCCCCAACAAGCGAGTTCAAGCCCGTCATATCCCCACTCACTGGCCTTTTTAGACAGTTCCGTAAGTGGAAGATCAGCCCATTGTCCTGTAAATAAAGTTACCGGTCTTGCCATGATTGCGCCTCCTTTGTCGTAATTTTGGGGTACTATTTAAAGCTTTTCATCGGAAACCATTTCTCTTTGCTTTTACTGCTTTCCACCGCAGATTCTATGAACGCCAAGCCTCTTGCGCCGTCAATAACATTCGGAAAATCCAGTTCCAGCTCGGTCGGGTCTTTATCAAGAAGTTTTGCACGCATCGTATCCGTCACGTTCATATATATATTGGCGAATGCCTCAATAAAGGCTTCAGGATGGCCCGGAGGTAACCGGGTGGCTCTTTGAGCAGCTTCACATAAATACCCATTTCCCCTTCTGTAAAGCTGAGCCGGTCCATCATTGGTTCTAAACCATAAATGATTGGGTTCTTCCTGGTGCCATTCCAAGGCGCCTTGGGTGCCATAGACCCGGATGCGCAAATTATTCTCTTCCCCGGCTGAGAATTGTGAAGCATATAGAATTCCACAGACATCTTTTTCCAGGCGCAGCAAAATATTGCCGTCATTGTCCAATGGTCGGTCTAAAATACTTTTCAGATCAGCACAAATTTCCGATATTTCCAGCCCTGTAATATAATGCGCTAAATTTTCACAATGGGAACCGATATCTCCAATACAATTGGAAACACCGGATTGCTTGGGATCTGTTCTCCAGGAGGCTTGTTTTTGTCCATCTTCTTCAAGGGCCGTCAAAAGCCAACCCTGCGGATATTCAACCACAATTTTTAAAATGTCTCCGAGTTCACCACTCTGCACCATATGGCGTGCCTGCTTAACCATCGGATAGCCGGTGTAATTGTGAGTTAAGCCAAAAATAATGCCCGAATTGTCAACGATACTTGTAAGTTTTTTTGCCTCCGCCAGGGTATAGGTCATCGGTTTGTCGCATACGATGTTAATTCCGGCTTCTGCAAAGGCTTTGGCGATCGGAAAGTGCATAAAATTAGGCGTGACGATAGAGACGAAATCGATTCGTTGACCTTCTGGAAGTTTTGACTCCGTTTCAACCATTTCCTGCCAGGTTGCATAAGACCTGTCTTCACTAATCAGCAGATCCTGCGCCGATGCTTTTGCTTTCTCCGGATCCGAGGATAGAGCGCCGGCAACAAATTCGACCTTTCCGTCCATTAAGGCTGCGCTTCGATGTACTGCGCCGATGAAGGCGTCTCTTCCGCCACCTACCATTCCCATTTTTAATGTTCTATCAAGTTCCATAGCCTCTCCTTTCACAAAAATATGAATGTTGGGACGTTGATATAATCAGAATTCATGATTTTTCTTACCAGAGCACGAGATGGGCGGTTCATTTAGCATTCCGGGAACCCGAACAATCTAAGGGCGTAATAGGATACTCTGCATAGAAGTATGATCTTGTCGGAAAGTCGCAATGGCCTTTTAATTCATTTAGTGAATCAAATAAACACATTTGAACTTGCATCAATGCCATTTTTTTGTCAAGATGATTTTGTTTATAGGCCCTATTTCCATAAAAATAAGGTAGTAATAGCTATTTTAATGGGCAGGAAGTTTGGCTGACCGATCACGTGAGAAACCAAAAATCTGTAGAATCATCTAAATTAATTTAATGATAGAATCAAAAAATGGTAAATCTCCTATGGAAGTCGCAGATCGAGAATTAACCAAAACCATCAATCAATTCAACATTTTAAACACCATCCGCAAAGCAGGCTTGATTTCCCGCGTTGAAATCTCAGAGTTAACCGGGCAGAGTCGTGCCGCTGTGACCAATATTACAGCTCGCCTTATAAAGGAAAAAATGATTTTTGAAAAGGAAACCGAAGCATCTTCTTCCAGAGGGCGACGCCGGATACTGCTGGCACTTAATCCGGAAGCAGCTCATGTGGTTGGGGTCAAGTTGTCCGCTTTCCAGGTAAGCTTTGCGGTCACCAATTTACAGGCCGATGTTTTGAGTTCATTGATTGTGCCCGTTCGCACAGGTAAAAAAACCGTCGAATTTATGGCAGATCTGATTGAAGAAGGCATCCGCCATTGTGTTGCCGAAGCGCGCTTGAACATGAGAAAAATTTCCGGAATCGGCATCGGTATTCCCGGTCTTATTGACAGCGAGAAGGGAGTTGCCTACTGGTCGCCATTGTACAAAAGGGGCAACACAACGCTAAGGAATCTCATTCAATCTCGTTTTAAAATCAAGACGTATATTGAAAATGATGCAAATACAGTTACATTGGCCCAACAATGGTTTGGTGAGGGCAGAGACGTCGATAATTTTATCGTCGTCACAGTTGAGCATGGCATTGGTATGGGTATTGTTGTTAAAGGACAGATACACCGGGGTGTGAACAGAATCGGTGCCGAATTTGGACACCTGGTTATTCGACCTGGGGGCGCACCATGTCGTTGTGGTAAACGCGGATGTATCGAGAGTTATGTTGCCGATTATCGCATTCTGGCAAATGCCATAGAGGCCTGTAAGGCTGGAGATTGGAAATGCAATAACATTTCCTCTTTGACCATTGAAGAGGTTACCGATATTGCCAAGCGCGGGGAGCCTGCACTTCGCAAAATTTTTAAAAAAGCGGGGGAAATTCTGGGGTTAGGAATTTCTGGCCTGGTTCAAATCTTCAATCCTGAAAAAATTATTATAGCCGGAGAGGGTGTCCGGGCGGGCGAACTTCTGTTTATGCCCATGCAAAAAATGATCAAAAAACATACGACGCCTCAAATGCTTGAAACACTCCAGATTGCAATTCAAAATTGGAAGGACACCGATTGGGCTCGCGGTGCAGCCAGTCTGGTTTTGCAGGAATTGTATAAATCGCCGCTTGACCGGATCCGGCTCGTGATTTAGTCGTTTGGAAAAAAGGATAGGCGTGAAAAAATAGAACGTTGAGTTTGCTGTACGGCGAATCTCTTCACGCTGGTAATATTCAATAGCCCCCTTTATTGCTCAGCCGGTTGACAGTATACCGTTACATTGAATATTGCCTTAAAATAAAGGCTTTATTATATTGTTTAACCGTAAATAATGCTGGTAAATATCAGTATAACGGGAGGCATTTGAAGCATCAGGCTCGGTTCGAGTCGTTTCATCCAGCGCTATAAATTGATCCGTAAGGCTACTGATTGAAACATTTCCTTCCTGCTGGCGCAGGTAACACCACATTGCCTGCAAGGCAGCCCCCACAGCGCCTGCTTCAGAGGATTCCGGGCAGACAACCGGACAATTAAACACATCTGCAACCATCTGGCGCCATAGCGGGCTTTTAGCGCCCCCGCCGACTAATCGTATCTCGGAGGGACCAATTCCAAGCTGCTTTAAAACATCGAGCCCATAACGCAACCCAAATGTCGCCCCTTCCATTGATGCCCGAGCAAGGTTCCTTGAATTGTAGTTTGTGCTGGTTAATCCGAAAAAGACAGCTTTTGCGTTTGGTAGAGCAGGGGTTCTTTCTCCGTTGAAGTATGGGAGAAGAAGGATGCCGTCGGCACCCAATTCCGCAGTAGATGCGACCTTATTGAGATCCGAGACACTCAATCCGAGCAACTCGCGCGTGAGCTCAGTCGAAACCGTCACGTTCATAGTACACACCAGGGGCAGCCAGCCGCCGGTACTGGAGCAAAAAGCCGCCAACTCGCCATTCCGGTCGATGATGGGCTTGTTCGAAAAAGAATAGATGGTACCGGATGTGCCCAGGCTGGCGGTAACGATGCCGGGTTTCACATTGCCGGTTCCAATAGCGGCCATCATGTTGTCGCCGCCGCCGGATGAAACCAAGACATCTGGATTGAGCTGAAACTGTTCGGCAATTTCGGCCCTGATTTTGCCAACAGGCGCATCAGGAGGAATCAACTCTGGTAAACAATCCTGCAATTTCCCAGAATCATCAATTACGTCAAGAATGGCCTTCGACCAGGTGCGAGTTCTGACATCAAAATAGGCCGTACCGGAGGCATCACCAAATTCTGTTTTTACCTCACCTGTCAGCCAAAAGTTGATGTAATCGTGAGGCAACAGAACTGTGTCAAGCCTCCCATAGTTTTCGGGCTCATGGTCTTTTAGCCAGAGAATTTTTGAAGCCGTAAAGCCTGCAGCAATCGAATTGCCGATGAGTTCAATGACTTTTTCCGAACTCCCAATCTCTTGCGTCATGTCAATGCATTGTTGTGAGGTTTCTGTATCACACCATAATTTGGCCGGCCGAATCACGCTACCGTCCGAATCGAGTGCCACCATTCCATGCTGCTGTCCCGACACCCCGATAGCGCGAATCAACTGCTTAGAAACTTTACGCTCTTTAAGCACCCTGCCGATCACGGCTGTGGAAGCTTCAATCCACCAAACTGGCTCCTGCTCACGCCGGCCTTCTTGGCTTTCAATGATACGGTGTTCCGCATAGGCTTCGCCTATAATCTTCCCCTGTTCACGGCTGAAGACAACGGCTTTAGTGCCCTGTGTACCGCTGTCGATACCGATAAATAATTGGTCCTCAGACATGGCTGATCCTAAATGTAAGACGCTATAATGTTTTCCAACATTTCCTGGCGACCGCTTTTAAGATCCGGTTCGCCTTCCTGGGTTACATATTTTTCCAAAGATTCAATAGTCTCCTGGCCGTTCATGATCCTCTTACCAAGCCCTTCGGAATAACTGGCATAGCGTTCTTCAATAAAATTATCCAGGATCCCATCTTCGATGATTTGATTCGCCGCCACCAAACCCCTGGCAAATGTATCCATCCCACTTATATGCGCATAGAACAAATCGGTTTCATCGAACGAACCCCGCCGGGGTTTTGCATCGAAATTGAGTCCCCCCTTGCCGAGTCCTCCCTGGCTTAAGACGACCAGCATCGCAAGGGTGCACATTCTCGGCTCGGTGGGGAATTGATCGGTGTCCCATCCCAAAAGAGGATCACCAACGTTGGCATCGATACTCCCCAACCGCCCGTTGATCGCAGCTACGGTTAGATCATGCTCAAAAGAATGACCGGCCAGGGTGGCGTGATTGGCTTCAATGTTAAGTTTGAAGTGATCAAACAAATCGTATGCACGCAAAAAGCCAAGTACGGTAGCAGCATCGAAATCATACTGGTGCTTTGTCGGTTCCATGGGCTTAGGCTCTATCAATAACTGACCTTCAAAGCCGATTTTTTGGGCATAATCGACAGCCATTTGAAAAAAGCGGGCCATTTGTTCCTGCTCTCTTTTCATGTCGGTATTCAACAATGTCTCATACCCTTCTCTTCCTCCCCAGAAGACGTAGCCGGAACCGCCGAGTTCTTTGGTGGCTGCAATCGCATGCTTTACCTGAGCGGCAGCATAAGCGAAAACATGGGCATCAGGATTTGTTGCTGCACCGTGGGCGTACCGCGGATGACCAAACAGATTAGCTGTACCCCAGAGCAGTTTGATGCCGGTTTCCTCCTGCAATCGTTTTGCCTTCTCCACCATAATTTCCAGATTTTTGCAGGATTCTGCAAATGTCTCGCCTTCGGGCGCCAGGTCCCGGTCATGAAAACAGTAAAAAGGGACCCCCAATTTTTGAGCAAACTCAAATGCAGCCCGCAGGGTCAATTCAGCCATTTCCAGGGGAGTCTCGGCCTTTATCCAGGGTCTGTTAAAAGTCGGGCCGCCAAAAGGATCCAGACCTGTCGCTTTGAACGTATGCCAGTAGGCAACCGAAAATCTCAAATGCTCTTCCATTGTTTTTTGGCCAACAACTTGTGTGGGAAGATAATACTTAAAAACTAAAGGGTTTTTTGACTCAGGCCCCTCAAACGGTATTTTCTCTGGTAACTCCGGGAAAAATTTATTCATTTTATGCTCCCTTTGCAGTGAATTAAGCTTTCTTGTATCGTTGTGAATAAGACGTTTGTTTTAATCATGAAACATAGAACTTAAAAATAGATGTTTGCCGGTATTGCTTTTTCGGGCCCAGCATCACAGAGGGAAAGCCAGGTTGATGCGGGGAGTCCGGGAAATGCTGAGGTTCCAGACAGAAACCATGTCGCCGGCCATATTCATGCCTTCTCTTGCCCACAACAGATCGTTGGATATTATTACCCGAATAAAACTGGAGGCCCGGCTCGGTCGTATAGACCTCCATAGTTCTACCGCTGACGGGTTCATAAACTTTGGCAGCGAATGTGAGTTTACCGCCGACTTGATTAAGCACCCAATTATGATCATACCCTTCCCCATAGAAAAGCTGCTCATCAGAATGATCGATACGGGTACCAATCGGTGTTTGTTGGCTAAAATCCAGCGGGGTGTCTTTTACATGCCGCAGTTCGCCGGTCGGTATCAGATCTCTTTTAACCGGGGTAAAAAGGTCCGCATTGATCCAAAGCTTGTGATCCAATATGTCGCCGGAGCCTTCCCCTGCCAGATTAAAATAAGAATGATGGGTCAGATTAACAATCGTCATCTGATCCGTGGTGGCAAAATAATCGATTTTCAATGAATTATCGATGGACAGGGTATAGACCACCGTCACATTTAGATTGCCGGGGTAGCCTTCTTCGCCGTGGCAGCTGAAATAAGAAAGCCTGAGACCGATACTACCGGGGCTTCGAAATTCTTCAGCCTGCCAAATAACTTTATCAAAACCCTTAATTCCACCGTGGAGATGATTTTCACCATCATTTTGCGCCAGGTGATATTGCTCATCTTTAAGTAGAAATGAGCCTCCGGCAATCCGATTCGCATAGCGACCAATAGTTGCGCCGAAATAGTCATTATGGCTAAGATAATCAGCGAGTGAATCGTAACCTAAAACAACATCGGCTTTTTTTTCGTTTCGATCTAAAACATCCAGTTTAACAAGGGTGGCACCGTAGTTTGTAATGCCCACATCAATACCACGATTATTCGACAGGCGGTAAAGATCTGCTTGCTCATCATGATCTGTATAGCCGAAATTTTGTTTTTCGCTCCTCATGCGGCGACGCCTTGATTGAAGACCCGTTGGTCATCAGAACTCCGGCAAATTGATGACTTCCCCCCCCTTCAGGGCCGACTCATGCGCCAAAATACCCACACAAGTCCAATTTGCCGATTGCGCTGCATTCGGGAATGGGTCACGATCCTCCACCAGGCTCATTACAAATTCATGCGCCAGATGTGGATGCGAGCCTCCATGACCGGCACCCTGGGTAAAGGAGAGATGCTGGTGTTCATCCAAGTCATAAACGCCTTTCGTCGTAAACATCTGAATCGGCTCCGGCAACAGATGGGCATAATCCGGTACTTTTACAGGTTCAGGAATATCCGGCTCCGGTTTTTTAGCTGTATGAATGACAGGCGATTCACCCTCGATAAGGGGCCATTCAAATGCTTTTTTACTGCCATAAACATCGAAACTTTCGCGATATTGACGGGCAGTGTCAAACAACGAGCGATAAATACGGGCGCACAAATCAGAATCCTTAAGTTTGATGTGAGTCGTTTCAACGGCAAATGGTGAATTATACTCTGGAATCAGTTCGTCTCGAATGGTCCCGGACCCGAAACAGGACACACGTTCTGCCATTGCACCCGTCAGCGCCAGGCAGGGACCCACGCAATGGGTCGCATAATACATCGGCGGTAAACCCGGCCAGTAATCCGGCCACCCGTCCATATCCTGCTGGTGGCTTGCCTGTAAGAATTGAATTTTTCCAAGCTCCCCTTTTTCGTAAAGCTCCTTTACGAATAAGAACTCCCGGCTGTATACGACGGTTTCCATCATCATATATTTTTTGCCGGTTTCGCGACTGAGCTGAACGATTTGTTTACATTCCTCTACTGTTGTAGCCATAGGAACGGTGCACGCAACGTGTTTGCCGGCTTCTAATGCCTTGATGGATTGGGGGGCATGATCGGGAATCGGAGTGTTGATATGAACGGCGTCAATTTCCGGATCTTTCAAAAGTTCATCAAAATCCGTGTAGCGTTTTTCGATTCCAAGTGAATCTCCAATTGCATTGAGTTTGCTTTCGGTGCGTTGACAGATACTGTGCATATTTGCATTGGGGTGGCGCTGGTATATCGGTATGAACTCGGCACCAAATCCAAGGCCGACAATGGCAATGTTTTTTTTGTCACTCATAAGTTCCCTCCTCACATTTGCTTACCATCGTTTGGCAACTTCTTCTTTTAAGAATTTGAGTCCATCACTTGCCAGTTGTCCTTCTGTTTCATACATACGACGCCAAATTTTCGTAGCGGCAAGCAGATCTTCGAGTGATTGACCAAAAGCCTCTATCGTGAGCCATCCGTCATAGTCGATTTCCCTCAATGTATCAAAGGTAGCAGCCCAGTTAACACCACCGGTACCCGGTGTGCTGCGATCATTCTCCGAGGTGTGCACAAGAATGAGATGTTGGGCACAAGAACGAATCGCACCCGCAATATCCTTTTCTTCAATGTGGGCATGAAAGGTATCATACATCATACAGCAGTTCGGATGATCGATGGCATTAACAAATTTCGCTGCATCCGCGGCACAGGTGAGAAAATAGGTTTCGAAGCGATTTAGGAATTCGATACCCAATTTTACACCGCACTGGCCCGCATGTTCCGAAACTTTTTTCAAATTTTCGACACCCCATTCCCATTCCTGTTCACTGGGAGCTTTGCCGCTGAACACGCCCAGACCTGAATGTAGCGGCCCGACAAGGGCATAGGCCCCCAGAGCCTGACAGCAATCCAATGTTTTTTTCAATGTGTCCACGCCCTGAGAACGAGCGGAGGGATCTTGACTGATCGGATTCGCCTCTTCATTGCAAACTGTCACGGCAGTTCTTTCCAGACCGAGATCATCTAAACGCTTAGCCCAGCTTTGCCACTTTTCAATGTTGAGATCAAAAAGGGGAACCTCTATGCCATCAAAGCCTATCAGCTTTATTTGTTCCAACAATGGAATCATTTCATCATGCATGTCGTCGGCCCAAAGTAGCAAATTCATTCCGTATTTCATTTAAACACCCCCTTTCGTGTATTAAAGTGCCAGAAGATTTTCACCTGTTGTTTTGTTGAAAAAGTGGAGTTTGTCTTGATTCATTTGAAATCGGATTATCGTATCGAGGTCGATGTCTATATCTGCATCGACGGTCACCTTGAGAAGAAAGTCTGCTAGCTTAAGTGTAAGGATTTTTGCCATTCCCATATTTTCGATACCGTAAATTCTGGCTTCAATACCATTTTCGTCAAAAAGCGTGATATCTTCGGATCGGATACCGATGTCGATTTCTCCATCAAATCCTTTAAGGCGATTTAGCGTCTCTGGGGTAAGGGTGGTTTCGAATTTATCTGTGGCAATTATCAAACGGCCATCATGTATTATACTGCTGAATAAGTTCATCGACGGGGTCCCGACAAACTCTGCTACGAATCTATTGACCGGATTGTTGTAAACCTCATAGGGAGTTCCAATTTGCAATAACTGCCCATTGTGAAGCACTCCGATGCGCTCTCCCATGGTCATGGCCTCCACCTGGTCGTGTGTTACGTAAAGAAACGTGGCACCCAGATTCATCTGCAGGCCTTTTAATTCGGATCTTAATACCTCTCGCAGTTTAGCATCTAAATTAGAAAGAGGTTCGTCCATTAAAAATATTTTCGGATCCCTTACGATGGCCCGGCCAATTGCGACCCTTTGCATCTCGCCGCCACTGAGCTTATCTGTTTTGCGGTTCATTAGATGGTCGATTTGAAGCGTTTTAGCCGCCTTTGTTACCCGCCGGTCGATCTCCTGGGTGCTAAAATTTCTGATCTTGGACTTTAGCGGGAATTCGAGATTTTGTTTGACCGTGTAATGAGGGTAAAGTGAATAGTACTGGAACACCAGTGCGACATCTCTTTCCGCAGGTCCCCGGCCATTGACATCCTGCTTATCGATATAAATGCGACCTTCATTCAATTTTTCCAAACCGGCAATACACCGCAGCGTAGTGGTTTTGCCGGCGCCGGTAGGGCCTAAAAGAACAAAAAATTCTTTATCATGAATCTCGAGATTCAATTTTTGTATAGCCGCAACACGGCCGAATCGCTTGGTTAAGTCTTCCAGTTTTACGTGCGCCACCTGATACCTCTAAAGGTTAAAAGTTCAAAGACGTGCCGCTTTCTTTATCAAAGAAATGGGTCCTTTTTTCGTCCAGCTGAATCCAAACCGCCTCTCCGGGTTTTTGAATATAGTTAGACGCACTTTTGACACGCATGAGCTGTCCGCCGACCTTAATATCGACGATGTCGTAGGGCCCCAGGGGTTCTATGACATGGACCTCTGATCGAATGTAGTTTTCGGTTGCCTGTCTGGTGAGCCGAACTGCCTCCGGTCGAACACCCAATGCCAGTTTGCCGTTGAGTGCGGCTTTCGATTCGATTTGATGATATAATGATTTTGAAAACCGCATGGCAGATTCATCTTCCCCTACGAAACAAAGAGTATGATTCTCATCTGTATCCAGTGTGCAGTTCAGGATATTCATGATAGGACTGCCGATAA